>JALZCF010000505.1 GCA_030863245.1 Chloroflexota bacterium | reverse complement strand
TGCAGGGCGAGGGGTAACGGCAGTGGTTGGTGGTTAGTGGTTAGTGATCAGTGGAATGGCTGGTAGGTGGTAGATGGTAGGTAGTAGGTAGGGTGATGGGAGTGTGGAAGGCGGAGTGCGGAGTGCGGAATGTATCAAAGGGGAATGCAGAGTGCGGAGTGCGGAGTGAGTGAAAGGCGGAATGGGGAATGCAGATTTCGTGACTGTTTACGGATCGAAAGTCAACTACAGGTAAGGTGGTGAGCAAGACGACCCTAACAGTAGTTCACGCACCACGCACCACGCAATATGCACCATGCACCATGCACCATGCACCATGCAACACGCACCAACCCCCTCTCCTACTCCTCCACATACGTGTTGTTCGGGAAGAGGGCGAGCCGGGCGGGTCGGGCGGGGACGTTCATGAGGAGTGCCCCTTCTGTCTGTTGGGAGGTGATGTCGGTAGGTGTCTCGGCGCTCTGCGGTGCGCCGAGGGTGGTGCGAACGTCGAGGTTCTCGCACCAGAGGACGCCGAAGCCGCGCACGGGGCTACCCCGCACCGCTGCTGCCGGGCAGGCGAACTCGGGATCGTCCGGTTCCCACCTGTTGTTGAAGGCTAGCCACTCCCGCCTGTTGGCTTCAGTTGTAGGAGCGGTGAGTACAAAAATGCGATCCTGGGCTGCATCGTATACCATGAAGCCCCCTTCAAAGGGCTGGTAAGCACCGGTTGCCGTAACGGCTTCACTGATCGGGCAACCCGTGATATCCGGATCGACGAAGCCGGTGAAGGCGTCGGCCAGCGGCACGGCACAGGCAATCGGCTCAGGTGTGGGGCTCGGCTCGACAGCCGTGGGAGAGGGAGCCGGTGTTTCCGTTGGCTCAGGCGTCTCCGTCGGTTCCGGTGTCTCCGTCGGTTCCGGCGTCTCCGTCGGCGTCTCCGTCGGTGTTTCCGTTGGCTCAGGTGTCTCCGTTGGTTCCGGCGTCTCCTCAGGTTCTGGAGTAGCTGTTGCCGTTGGCGTCTCCGTCGGCGTCTCTGTCACAAGGACTGGTAGGGTGAGCGTAGGTTGCGGGGCAAAAGCAGGTAGCGCGAAAAAGCGGCCCGAATCATCCGCGTAGAGCACTCCCGTCACCACAGCCCCCGCTCCACAGATCGTGAAAAGCAGAAAAATGGTGAGGGTCCAGAAGGGGAACCCCCCCGCCCGCGCTGGTGGCGCGGCAGTGGGCGGCACACTACCCCTCCTCGGCGGCACGCCTCGCTCACGCGGATGGGGTGCAACCTCCCGCCGTACACGGGGAGGTACTGGTTCGCCGGTACGTGGTGAAACGCGGGTGGGGGCGGCTGCGCCTGTGGGACCGACAGCTGGTGGCAAGTGGATACGTGTTGACTCGCCACGCATCACCGCCCGCAATGCCTCGATCATCTCCCTCATGCTGCTGAAGCGATCTTCCGGCTGCTTCGCCAGTGCCTTCAGGATCACTTTCTCCAGCTCCCTGTTGAGATCCGGCCGAAACTCGCTTGGGGGGGGCGGCGGTTCAAAGAGATGGGCGCGCATGATAGTGGGAGCGTTTCCCTGGAAGGGGGTGCGTCCCGTCACCATCTGGTAGAGCAAGATGCCCAAAGAGTAGATATCACTACGGTAATCAACCTCTCCGCCGGCTGCCTGTTCGGGCGACATATAAGCCGGCGTACCGATGGTGGTACCGGTCAGAGTCAGCCGTTCGCCCGCCTCGTTCAAGGCCTTCGCGATCCCAAAGTCCACCAACATAGGGCGATTTTCGTCATCGAAGAGGACATTCGCCGGTTTGATGTCGCGATGGACGATGCCATTTTGGTGGGCATACGCGAGTGCGTGCGCTAAGGGGAGCGTGATCTGAATCGCCTGATGCTGCGAGAGAGCTCCTTCTTGTTCGAGTAGATCGCCTAGCGAGCGGCCAGGGAGAAGGCGCATCGCAATGTAGAAGACGCCCTCCTCATCCCCAACATCGTAGATAGGAACGATGTTGGGGTGATTCATGCGCGCGGTGACGACCGCTTCTTGTCGGAAGCGTTCCAACAGATCATCGGGTGCGCCCGGCGCGGGCACCATCACCTTGAGCGCCACCTCACGCTCGAGGACCTCGTCCCAAGCCGCATAGACAGCGCCACTGCCGCCGCTGCCCAGCTTCCGTTTTAATGTGTAGCGATCGAGCCGTCGACCGATCCAAGGATTGTAGGTTTCAGCCATCGGTTTACGAGTCTATATTTGGATTGCGAGGCGAGTCTTAAGGTGTTGCATGTTGCATGTTGCATGTTGCATGTTGATATTTCGTATGGTGCGTAGTGCGTAGTGCGTGAAGTTTAAGTGAGGTGGGTGAACTCGGCGACCGCAATGGTAGTTCACGTACCACGCACCACGTACTAGCGTGCTAAATTGAGCACGATAAGCTAACGCTTCTGTGGGTTCTTTTGTTCCATTGTATCCGAAGCTTGGCTGTTCTGCGACCGCTGAAGCTTGCGATTGTAGCATGGTGTGTGCAAAATAGCACCATGGATGAAACAGATGCTAAACTGAGCGTGATAGCCGGGGCGAATCAGGGGTATGAGTTGCCGCTGCGGGGCGAGCCGATTTTGGTTGGCCGGGGTCCTGACTGCGACCTGACGCTGCGCGATAACTATGCGTCTCGCCACCACTGTTGGATCGAGCCGCGGGAGGATAGGTGGTGGGTTCGTGACCTGGGAAGCAAGAATGGAACGCTTGTGGGCACGGAGCGGGTCGAGCACGAGCAGCGTCTGTACGATGGCGAGATCATTACGGTTGGGCGCACGCAGATCCGCTTCTCCGATCCGGCCTCGACCAAAACGTACCGCGCTCTTCCAGATACCACCCGCCTGGTGCTGGACATCCCCTCTCGAACAGTTCAGGTGGATGGAATCGTGGTCGATCCGCCCCTCAGTCCAAAACAGTGGGCGTTGCTCACCCTCCTCTGGGAGCGCCGTGGTGAGGCCGTCAGCAAGGATACCATCGCGCGGCGTGTTTGGCCTGAAGCGGAGGGCTCCATCTACGACTACCAAATCGATAAGCTCGTCAGTCGCCTCCGGGCTCGCCTGGGCAAGTCCGGAGAGGAGTTGATCGAGACGGTCTGGGGCTTCGGTTACCAACTGAAGGGAGACAGTAGCGCGTAGAAACGGCCATCAAACTTCCTCCAGCGCCTGCTCCAGATCCTCGATCAAGTCATCCACGTGCTCCAAGCCAATGGAAAGCCGAACGAGCGTGTCGGTGAGACCGATGGCCTCGCGGCGCTCGCGAGGAAGGCTAGCATGGGTCATGATCGCGGGATGTTCGATCAGGCTCTCCACTCCTCCCAGGCTCTCGGCAAGGGTAAAGAGACGCACCCCGCTCAGGAAACGGCGTGCGTCCTCGAGATCGCCCTTCAGGAAGAACGTGATCATGCCGCCAGGCCCGCGTTGCTGCTCCATCGCGAGATTGTACTGCGGATGGGAGGGGAGTCCCGGGTAAAGGACTCGCGCTACCTTCGGGTGGGACTCTAGCCATTCTGCGATGCGCTGGGCGTTCTCTTGGTGACGTTCCATGCGCACCGCAAGCGTCTTCGTGCCGCGTAGCACGAGCCAGCTATCCATCGGCCCGGGCACGGCTCCCATCGCATTCTGGAGAAACTTCACCTGCTCGTACAGATCCTCGTCGTTCATGACAAGCGCGCCGCCGACAACATCCGAATGGCCGTTCAGGAACTTGGTCGTGGAGTGCATCACCACGTCGATGCCCCACTGCAGCGGACGCTGGAGGTAGGGGCTGAGGAAGGTGTTATCGCAGGCGCTCATCGCGCCCGTTTCTTCTGCAACCTCTGCAACCATCTTCAAGTCAATCAGTTTGAGCAGTGGGTTGGAGGGCGTCTCGACCCAGATCATCTTCGTATCGGGCCGTATTGCATCACGTAGTCGCTGCTCTGCCCCCTCACCGGACAGGTCGACGTAGGTGAACAGGAGCCCGAACTTCGCCAGCACGCGATCGAAGAGACGAACCGTGCCGCCATATAGATCATCCGATGCCACGACATGGTCTCCCTGTTGCAACGTCGCTAGAAGGGTATTGATGGCGGCCATGCCCGAGGCAAAGGCCAGGCCATACTGCCCCCCTTCCAGTGCCGCTAGGTTACGCTCCAGGGTGTTGCGTGTCGGGTTATCGGTTCGACTGTACTCGTATCCCGAATGCTCCCCCGGCGCCGCCTGCGCATAGGTGCTCGTCTGGAAGATCGGCGTCATCACAGAACCCGTCACCAGCTCCGGCTCCTGCCCCCCGTGAACCGCCTCCGTCTCGATATGCCAAACTCGTTCGTCCATAACAGTCCCTTCAGCGTCCTATGCAAACAAAAAGCGGCGACAGGCTCGTACCCATCGCCGCCACTCTTCCTAAGGTGCCTACGTCTGCGGCTGAACCTTCTTCAGCACGGGCAGCCCGGTACCGGTTTCCCGTACCTCGTAGCCCTCCGGCAACTCATCCACCGAACCGTCCTTCTCCTCTCGCGCGAAGAAGTAGAGCTTGGTGTTGGAGTTCCTCGCATCGCGGCTGTGGAGGTAGTAGGTCGTACCCTTCGAGTTGGTATACGAATAGGCCATAGCTGTCATCTCCTTAATCTAGTCAAACCGTCACTGTAAGAGTATCGGCAGAAACGCATGAATTGCAAATTACCGAAGCGGTCTACGATCAACGCTTGCAAGAATCGCGCCAGGGGGGTCGTGGAGCGGGGAGCGGGGAGCGGAACGGCATGTGGGAGTGTGGGAGTGTAAGGGTGTGGGCGTGTAACGGTGGTGGTCAGTGGGTAGTAGGGAGCGTGAGTTGGCGGTTGGCAGGGTCAAACGGCCAACCACAAAGCCACAAAGGACACAAAGAAGTCACGAAGCCCCTTTGTGAATCCTTCGTGCCCTTTGTGTCTTTGTGGTTCAAGCCGTTTTCATCCTTCATCCTTCATCCTTCATCCTTTCGAACTGGAACTTCAGCTGTTTGGAGGTATAATAGTAAGGTTAGCTAATGCAAGAGTGATGATACGTTCTAAGAATCGATAGTTGTGTCAATAGATATAGGGATGATAGATGGCTAGTGATAGAGCTATTTCTATAGCAAAACTTAAACAGGTGGGCGGCGACTGGGAGTTGCGCCGCATGGTTTTTCTTCTCGCGCTCCCGGCCGTGGGGGAGCAGGTGCTGAACACGGCGGTGGGCTTGACGGATCAGTTCCTCGTCGGTCACCTGGATGCTGATGTGGCTACTGCGCAGGGCTACGACCGGGCGATGGCGTTGGCCTCCGTCGGCCTCGCGAACATGCTGGTCTGGATCACGACGACGCTCTTCATTGCCGTGGCGGTGGGGGTGACGGCTGTCGTGGCAAGGCGCATCGGCGAGCGCAGGGAGGAGGAGGCGAACCTGGCGCTGCGGCAGGCCTTGCTCCTCTCGGTGGTGGTCGGCGTAATCGGGACGTTAATCGGCTTCTTCGGGGGCGAGTGGATCCTACGACTGTTAGGGGCATCGTCGGAAGTGGCAGTGATTGGGGCAGAGTACCTTCGGATCGTCTCACTCTCCTTCGTCCCGGCCGCTGTTATGTTCGCGGGCACAGCCGCGTTGCGCGGGGCGGGCGACACGCGCTCGCCGCTCTACCTGATGGCGGTGGTCAACGTCATCAACATTCTTCTCTCCTGGCTGCTGGTAAACGGTAACTTGGGGCTGCCAGGGTTGGGTGTGAACGGATCTGCCATTGGGACAGCAGTCAGTCGGACGCTGGCGGGTGTCATTCTCCTTGCGCTCTTTGCGTTCGGAAGGATGCGATTGAAGGTATCGCATGACTGGCGACCGCATTGGGATACGATCCGCAAGATCGTCAAGATCGGCCTGCCCTCCGCGGGCGAGCTATTTATCTTCCAGGCTGCTATCCTCGTGATGGCGTTCTTCATTACTGCACTTGGCACTGTCGCCTATGCTGCCCACACGGTGGCGATCAACATCGAGTCTGTCTCTTTCCTCCCCGGCCTCGGCTTTGCCATTGCGGCTACCGCCTTAGTAGGTCAGGCACTGGGTGCGGAGGACCCCGAGTTGGCGGAGCGGGCCACGTGGGAGGCATTACTCCAGGGTGGATTGATGATGACGATTATGGGTCTCATCATGGCTGCATGGCCTGCAACGATTATCTCCTGGATTGCGCCGGACCCAGCTGTCATCGAGCAGGCAGTGGGACCGCTCCGCCTGGCCGGGCTGGCCCAGCCTTTGCTCGCGATGGCATTTATCTTCATCGGTGCCCTGCGCGGTGCGGGCGACACCATCTGGCCCCTTGGCATGCGGATCATCGCGACCTGGATTGTCCGCGTGCCCCTGATGGTTGCCCTGCTGGCCCTGACCGAGTGGGGTCTGTTCGCTATCTGGCTCGCCATGTTCGGCGACTTCGCCGTACAGAGCATCCTCTCCCTCGCCCGCTTCCAAGGAGGCAAGTGGAAAACCATTCAGATCTAGCAGGCGGTTGACACTTCCCCGTAAATAATGGACAATGACCTTATACCATTGTACGGGGAAGGCGCTTCCATGAGCGAGCAAGATCTGCGTGAGTACACGGACTATGTCAAGCAACTTCTAAAAGAGGATCGGGCCGACGAGGCGCTGCAGCATGCGCAGTTCCTGTTGCGCCGCTTCCCGCGTTACTGGTTGGGTTATCGTCTACTCGGGGAGGCGCTGCTGGAGCAGGGTCACTTTCGGCAGTCGATCGAGGTTTTCCGCTACGTACTGAGTGTGGACCCCGAGAATCTTGTGGCGCACGCGGGACTTGCGGCGGCGTATGCGGAAGAGGAGAACCTGGAGCAGGCACTCTGGCACATGATGCGCGCCTTCGAAGGAGGACCCGGCATCCGTGAGATCCGTGATCAATTACGCCACCTCTACAAGATGCGCGACGGCCGCGCACCGGGCCGCCTCCACCTGACACGTGCCGCGCTTGCTCGTGCCCAGATACGAGAGGGCTTGTATGAGCAAGCCGTGGACGCGTTGCGGGCTGAGCTGGAAAGCGAGCCGGATCGTATCGATCTGCTCTCCGCGCTCGCTGAGGCACAGTGGTACGCAGGCCACCGGCAGGCGGCGGTGCAAACGGCGAGTGAGGTATTGCGCGAGTCGCCCAGTTCGCTGAAGAGCAATCTTCTCTTGGGTGAGTTCTACGCGGCAGAGGGCGACTTCGATCGGGCCGAGCGTTATCTTCGCATCGCGCAGCAGTTAGATCCTCCAAACGAGCTGGCATTCTCGATGTTTGGGGACGGCGGTTCTCTCGAGCCGAGACGCGTCCCCCTCGACTGGCGAGCCGGCCTTGCCAGAGCAACCCGTACGGCCATCGCTGGCTTTCACCCTGACTGGCGCCCCGAGCTGTATCGCGTCACGGCTCGTGCTCTACAAGAGTGGTACGAGCGCCAGCGCCATTCACCCCATGAAGTAGCGGTGGCAGAGAGAGTAGAGCGATCGGCGACCGATTGGCGAGCGGGGCTACGTACGGCAACGGAGGAGATGCTAGGTCAATATATCGAGGAGCGTGGCATCGCGCGTGAGGCAATCCCTACGGAGTCGATAGAGCCTCTGACAATCCCCGATCCGACTTGGAAAAGCAGGCTTCACGCTGAGACAGAGACAGCACTCGCCCACTCCAGGCCTGTCACAGATGTCCCCCTAGCAGACGATATCGCCCGCGCTGCCCCTCTGCACAAGGCAATTCCTGAGGCAACGCCTGTCAGGCCCCCCCGTGGGGCATCTGTGGCCGCCACGGAATGGGTGGCCAATCTACACGCAGAGACAGAAAGCGCGATCCACTCTGTCGAGCCGGCCGTGAGTGAGCTAGCCCCATCACTAGCCCCTGATTGGGTGGCAAGGCTTCACGCGGAGACCGAGGATGCGCTTGTGGCAACCACAGAAAAGGAGCGCACGTTTAGGGAACGGCTGGTCGAGAGCACCCAGGATCTGCTTCACAGAGCACAGAAGGTCACGGAGGCCATCAAGCGCAAGGCTACCACGCCTACGCTGAAAGAAGTGGAGCGACCTGACCTATCTGTGCTATCATCATGGGCAGCACGATTGCGCGAGGAGACCGAGGCTGTGCTCAAATCCCGCGGTGAGGAAGAAACCCCATCCCTTCCCGACCAGTTGATCGAAGGTGCCGGCGACCTGCTACGCCAGGCCCAGGAAGCAGCAGAGGCCATCAAGGATGTGGCGGCCGATTCACTCACATCCAAGCCAGAGGAGGAACCCTCGTCCAGGGAAATCCGCGCAGAAGAGACCGAGGTGGTCTGGGAGAACACCATCGCGGAGCTGACCGAGGAGTGGGCGGAGTCCCCCATCGAGGAGCCGGTTGACGAGTTATCGAGAGCCCGGCAGGCTTGGCAGGCAGGAGAGAGCAAGGAAGCCTACGGGATCTACCACCGCCTCTTCCTAGCCAGGGAGGTGGAGGATGAAGCCTTGAGTGTGGAGGTTGCCGAATGGTGCGCCACGGGTGATGCACCAGCCCTTGCCCATCAGCTTCTCGGCGACCTCTATCGACGTATGGGTCGCCTGCAAGACGCAGTCGCACAGTATCGTCAGGCGATTAACCGCATGTAGTCAGGAGACGGATATGCCAACCACTGAGTTATTGCGCGAGGCAGTCGAACGCGCAATCATGACGTATGATCCGATTCGCACGAGTGAAACGGAAATCGACATCGACGTTCGTGAGAGCGGTGATGTCACCTTGAACGGGTACGTACGCACCGACACGATGCGTGCTCTTGCATCGCAACTGGCACGGCGGGTACGGGGGGTACGGTCCGTAAAGAATCTTCTGCTGAGTGACACGGAGCTTGAAGTCGCTGTCTCGCAGATGATTGAACTTCGTCTGGGCTCGTATATCATACCGATGATGCCCATCGTGCGCGCCATTCGTGGGCACGTTATCCTGCGCGGCCCCGTACCCAGCGAGAGCGCGAAAGAGATTATCGAGGAGGTTGCACTCCAGGTGCCCAGCGTCGTCATGGTTCACAACCATCTTGATGTGGACCCGGCAGCGGTTGAGCGACTGGTGGCGCCCAAGAAGCGCGCGCGGAAAGGCGCCGGCGAGGAGGGAGGTGCCAGGCAGGCGATGGTGGGGGGAGAGCCTGTCACGGCGGAGGATCTGCCCAAATGGGCCCTAATGCCCAAAGAAGAATGGGGCATGGCGGAGTACAAGGCGCGTGCCAAGGTGAAGATGGCCTGGAAACGCGGCGAGGCGCCAGACCCCAAGGAGCTGGAAGCGGCCGGCGCCATTCTCCGCGAGGGTCTGGCGGAGGGCGGCGAGGCGCCTGAGGTCACAGAGGAGCAGACGCCTGGCGAGCCGGAGCCGCTGGAGGGGGACGAGCGGGCGCTCAACCCGGCGGCGGAGCTGGAAGAAGAGGACGTACCGGAAGTGAGCCTGGAGGAGGTCAAGGCGCAGTTTCCCGCTTGGGCGCTCAAGCCAAAAGAGGAGTGGGACAAGGACGATTTCAAGGCACAGATGCGGGCCAAGCGCGTGGCCAAGGCTGGCGAGGGAGAGCCGCCGGAGGTGATCATCGAGAAGGCCCAGGCCGCGCTGGAGGCAGCGAAGACAGCAGGCAGGAAGAAAACGAGCGCCAAGCCGAAGAATGAGCGCGAGGCAGCCCTCGCCGCGGTGCGCGCGGAATTCCCCAACTGGGCCATCGTGCCACGCAAGGAGTGGCGCCCACAGGACTTTGCAGAAGCGGCTGATGCCCGCGTGGCAGAGATTCGGGGGAACGGCCAACCCGTCACGGAGATTCGCGATAAAGCACAGGCTGCCCTGGAGGCAGCACTCCGTGGGGAAGCGGTTGCGGGCACCGGTGGGCCGAAACGGCGCGAGCTGACGCCCGAGGAGAAGGAAGCGGTTCGCAAGAGTCTCGAGGGCCAATTCCCGGTCTGGGCATTAAAGCCTAAGGAGGAGTGGGACAAGGCCGACTTCAAGGGGCAGATGCAAGCCAAACGTGCGGCCAAGGCCGGCGAGGGGGATCCGCCGGAGGTGATCATCGAGAAGGCCCAGGCTGCCCTGGAAGCTGCCTTGAAGGAGGCCGAGCAGGCACTGCCACTGGAGGAGCCGGAAGCGGACGTAGCAGAGCCAGCCACAAACGGGCAGAAGAAAGAGATCCCACCCGACCTGCTCGACAAGTACCCTGGTTGGGCGTTGAAGCCGAAGGACGAGTGGGACATGAAAGAATTCAAAGCCCACGCCAAAGCAAAGAGCGCCTTCAAAAAAGGCGAGGGCCCCGACCCCGACACCATCATCGCCGAAGCCCAAGCCGCCATCGGGTGAACGGCAGTGATCAGTGGTCAGTGATCACTGCCGTTACCTACGTAAACGATAGCTCTTCCACTTCCGGTCGCCCCCCCACCTTCATCAGCTGCTCGAACTCCTCGCGGTCCACGGTCTCCAGGTCGAGGAGAGCCTGCGCGAGTGCTTCGAGCTTGTCACGGTGCTCATGCAGGATGGAGAGGGCTTGGCTATATGCCGCCGTCACGATGCGCTTGACCTCCTCGTCGATCTGCTTCGCCACTTTCTCGGAATAGTTGCGCTGTTCCGAGATCTCACGACCCAGGAAGATCATCTCTTCCCGGTCCCCGTAGGTGAGAGGGCCAAGTTGCTCGCTCATCCCGTACCGCGTGACCATCGCGCGCGCCAGCTGGGTCACACGCTGGAGATCGTCCGAAGCACCGGTTGAGACATCACCCCAGATGATCTCTTCCGCCGCCCGGCCCCCCAGTGCACCGATGAGCTGATCCTCGATGCGCTCCTTGCTCTCCATCGTCCGATCTTCCTCCGGCAGCCACATGGTGTAGCCTCCGGCCTGTCCACGCGGGATGATGGTGATCTTGTGGACTGGGTCGAACTTGGCGGCGAAGTGCATCGCTACGGCGTGGCCCGCCTCATGGTAGGCCGTCAACTTGCGCTCGTCCTCGCTAATGATACGACTCCGTCGCTCCGGCCCCATCATCACGCGCTCGATGGCTTCTTGAAACTCTGCCGCGCCAACCGCTTTCCGGTTCCGGCGTGCAGCCAGAATGGCTGCCTCGTTGACCAGGTTCTCCAGATCCGCACCTGCCATGCCCGGCGTGCCGCGCGCGATGGCATCCAAGTCCACATCCTTCGCAAGTGGCTTACCACGGGTGTGCACATCGAGAATGGCGCGACGGCCACGCACGTCGGGCCGGTCGAGCGTCACACGACGGTCAAAGCGACCGGGACGCAGCAGCGCAGGATCGAGAATATCCGGACGGTTCGTCGCCGCGACGATGATGATGTTGGTTTCCGAGTCGAAGCCGTCCATCTCGACCAGGATCTGGTTCAGCGTCTGTTCGCGCTCGTCGTGCGAGCCGCCCAACCCAGCCCCACGCTGGCGGCCCACCGCGTCAATCTCGTCGATGAAGATGATGCAGGGAGCATTGCGCTTCGCCTGCTCGAACAGGTCGCGCACGCGGCTGGCCCCAACGCCGACGAACATCTCGACGAACTCACTACCAGAGATATTGAAGAAGGGCACGCCCGCCTCACCCGCCACGGCGCGCGCCATCAGCGTCTTGCCGGTGCCCGGTGGGCCGACCATCAGCACACCTTTCGGAATACGCGCCCCGAGCGCCACAAACTTCTCTGGCTCTTTCAGAAACTCTACGATCTCGTACAGCTCCTGCTTCGCTTCCTCTGCCCCCGCCACGTCGTCGAAGGTGACCGTCGGCTTGTCCCCCGTGAACATGCGCGCCTTCGACTTGCCAAAGTTCATGGCTTGATTGTTCGAACCCTGCGCCTGACGCAACATGAAGAAGAGGAAGCCACCGAAGATCAGCAGGGGCACGAAGCCCCCCAGCAGGTTCATGATCCCACCCCATTGCGAGGGTGGATCGACCGTCACATCAACCGCTAGCAGCTGATCGGGATTCGCACCCAGGTCAATCAACGTCGCTGCAACATCCTGTTCCGTGCCCTTGCGTGCAACGGCGTCGCTACCATTCTGCCGCGTGACGTAGAGGGTATCCCCACTAACCTGGATCGCTTCGATCTGGCCCGCATTGATCTGCTCGACCAATTGGGTCAGGGTCACGGGGTTATCGTCGCCATCGTTGCTGACAAAGCGCCAGAACGAGGCGATGAGCACCGCAAATACCATAAATATCAGTACATTACGCATCAGACGTCCACCCATTCTAATGGAGTTCCCCTTCTTTTTTCGAATGATCGACAAGAGAAGTATAGCGAATAGGACATCCAAAACCAACTGTAGCTTCTCACTCTGCTACCCTTTCAAGAACGGCCTCGACTAAGTGAACCAGCCGCGGAGCAGCCTGGTTACTGACTGCTAAAACTTCTTCGTGGGTCGTCTCTTCCTCTATGGAGGGATCGTACCGCACCATGTTGGTAATCAAGGAGAGCCCCAGCACCTCCATACCCGCATGCCGGGCGACGACGACCTCCGGCGCGGTGCTCATGCCGACAGCGTGAGCCCCTATGGCACGCAGGAAACGGAGCTCGGCCGGCGTTTCATAGGTGGGGCCGCTCACCATCGCGTAGACGCCCTCGCGCAGCGGTAGGCCCTGCTCCCCCGCCACCTCACGGGTGAGGGCCCGTAGGGCCGGGCTGTAAGCATTCTCCATCCCCGGAAAGCGAGGCCCAAGTTGCGGGTCGTTCGGGCCAATGAGCGGGTTATGCCCCGCCATGCCCGGCAAGTTAATATGATCCCGGATCAACATGATATCCCCGGCCGACCAACCGGGCTCCAGCCCCCCCGCCGCGTTGGTCACGACAAGCCGCTTGACGCCCAGCCCCTGTAGCACACGAATGGGGAAAGCCACCTTCTGGATGGGATATCCCTCATAGAAATGCACGCGCCCCTGCATCACCACCACCGGCAAGCCAGAAAGCGTGCCGACCACCACTCGCCCCGCGTGCCCTTCCACCGTGCTAGCCGGCCAATGCGGCACCTCCGCCGTCTGAAAGCCCACCGCATCCTCGACGCCATCCGCCAGCGCCCCCAACCCACTGCCCGTAATC
>JALZCF010000460.1 GCA_030863245.1 Chloroflexota bacterium | reverse complement strand
CACCTCACTGGTTGCACCGCGACGCGCGTGCCAACCGGCAGATCCTCGACCGCCTCGCCTGCGGCGACGACCTCACCGGTCACCTCATGTCCCATGATGAGTGGTGGCTGCCGACGCCCGCTCGCGCCCGTGTAGCCGTGCAGGTCGGAACCACACACACCCGCCGAGCGCACCTTGATGAGCACCTCATCCGGTGCTTCGATCTCTGGCATCGGGACCTCAGCCAGTTGCAGCTCGCGGATGTCCGTGAGCATCAGGGCGGTCATTGAATCGTCCTTGGAACCCATTTGGAGATCTCCTTTATCCTTTGGCGCCAGCACTCACTAGCCAGCCGCCGTCTACAACGATGGTTTCGCCCGTAATGTAATCCGACGCATCGGAAGCCAGCAGGAGAGTCACTCCAGCCAGGTCGGATGGAATACCAGGCCTGCCTTGCGGGATCACGGCCACTGCGCTCTGGTATAGTTCGGCGTCGGAAAAGACAGCATCGGTCATGGCAGTCCAGAAGCGGCCGGGTGCGATCGCGTTCACCTGAATATTGTCGTCGGCCCATTCCACCGCCAGGGCGCGCGTCATCTGCCGCATTCCACCCTTGCTGATCGCGTAAAGCGCGATGTTGGGCAAGACGATCTCGAAGGCCAGGGAGCCAACGTTGATGATTTTACCCTTGCCCTGGCGGCGCATGATGCGCGCCGCCTCCTGGCAGGTAAAGAAGGCGCCCTTCAGATTGACGGCCATGAGGCGCTCCCAATCCTCTTCCGTGAAGGAATCGGCGGGTTGGCGGATGTTCGTTCCCGCACCATTCACCAGGATATCCAATCGACCGAAGTGCTCGGCCGCGCGCTGGACCATGGCGCGCACCTCCGCTACGTGGCTAATGTCCGTTGGTAGCACAAGGGCTTGTTGTCCAGTCCCGCGCACCAACTCGGCCGCCTCCTCAAGTTGTTCGACGCCGCGCGCCGCGAGTGCTACATCGGCGCCCGCGTGGGCGAGGGCGAGTGCCATCCCAAGCCCCAGCCCGCGGTTCCCGCCGGTGACCAGCGCAGCGCGGCCATCGAGCCGCATGCTCGGCATTTGAAATTCATGGTCAAGCGCTCGCCGTCTCTGCTCACTCATTGCTTTCCAGCTTTACTGCCTCCATCAATGCTATTGCCATTTGTGCAATCCAACACGACTTGAAGGACCTGTGATGGTTGTCTATCCAGCATGTCAAACGCTTCGGCAGCCTGCTCGAAAGGGTACATATGCGTGATCAGGGGTTTCAGGGTGAGGACTCCTTCCGCTTGCAGGCGCATTCCTGTCTGAACCAGCCGCAACTGGTTCCACCGATAGGTAAGTTCCGGATCGACGCCAAAAATCTGGGAGCCAACGATGTTGATACGATTGTGGTGGAACTCCTCGCCCAGCAGGAGCTGCCGTGCCTCCCCCTGAAAGAAGCCCAGTGCAACCACTTTCGCTGAGTAGGCCGTCGCCCGAATCGCCTCATGCAAGGCAGCGGTGGAGCCGGATACCTCGATGGAGACATCCGCCCCTCGTCCCTCTGTTAAAGCCCTGATCTGCTCGGCCACGCCCCCCTCGCTCCCATTGATCGCCACGTCTACCGCGCCCAGTTCCGAGGCAATCGCGAGTCGGCTGTCGAAGAGATCCACCCCTACGACACGGGCCCCTGAACCTTTCGCAAGTTGCGCGACGATCTGGCCTGGGACCCCCAAGCCGAAGACAGCCACCGTCTCACCGATGCGGATGCGTGCATCGTGTACCCCGTTGAGGGCAATAGCGGTAATCTGGGAAAAAACCCCGAGGATCGGATCCAGGCCGTCCGGTAGAATGCGCTGCCTGGCATACTCCTCGCAGACAACTTGATGGGTGCGATGGCCCCACGTACCATAGATCACATCGCCGATCTGAACCAGTGTGACCCGGGGTCCCACCTCGACCACCTCCCCCACCTCCTCGTAGCCCCAACCACTGAGGGGGTACTGCTGCGTAGGCGTATCAGAGGTGACGAACAACCTTTGCCCGGCGTCCCAACGTTTGTGAATGTAAGGGTTACTTCCTCGGTAAGCCGTCAACTCGGTGCCGGCGCTCACACCGGAGTAGAGCGTGCGGAGGCGGACCTCGTTCGTGCCTAGTGGAGGTTCCTCGTACTCCTCGAACTCTATCTTTTTCGGCTCAGCAAACACGACCGCTCTAGCCATCACCGTTTCCCTCCATGCGAACTCTCCGCTACATTCTCTACTATATACTATGGAACGAAATAGTGGGTTGCCCTATGCAAGCATTCGAGGCCCTTTGGTTAGCCGCACGTGATACGTGGGAGGAACTTTTCCTCGTCCTACTACTAGGCCCACTTGGCGCGCTACTCTCCTTGCTGATCCTTCCCGTCCCGTTTGTGCTCGCCGCTCACTATGGGATAGCCGAGCGAATCAGCGACGAACGGGCGGTTGGATGGCGCGAGTGGTTCCAGCTGGGCCGGGAGCACGCAGCTTTCTTTTACAAATGGGCGGGCGTCGTTCTCCTGGTCACGCTTGTCTTGCTGGCAAACTTGCGCTTTTACAGCCGCTTCGAGCCCCCTTGGTCTCTCGTAGCTCAAGGCATGATTGGCATGCTGCTGTTTCTTTGGCTATTGTTCCAACCACTTGTGCCTGCATTATATTTTCAGCAGCGGGATCGTCGTCTGCGAATTACCTTTCGCAACGCGGTTGTCATTGCACTGGCTCATCTGCCCTCGCTGTTACTCCTATGGGTTGCCGTACTTCTGATAGTCCTACTTCTGTTACTTTTCGCATGGCCCCTTATGCCATTACTATCCCCCACCCTTGTCTTTATCATGACCCGTTTCGTTCACTTGCACATCACTTGAGAGGAATGATCATGATCCCCCGGCAAAGTCAGCTAGCCTTCAGTTCACTCCACCACATGCACGTGATTCGTCATCACCCATAAGCCCCCCCTCCACGCCTCTACTCGGTAATGTCCGGGCTCGTGGCAGTCGAAGCGAAGTTTCTGGCTATTTCGGGTGCGGGCGACAGGGCCGCCGTTATGGAGTAGACGGATCTCGGCAGGTTGGGGACAGGCGAACTCAAGCGTGATTCCGTTGCCGAGGACTATCTCATCCCCACAGGTGGCGGGTTCGCCACCATCTCGCGGAAGGGCAAGGAAGGTCGTCCCAGCCGCGTTGCCACGGCCGTGGTTCGCCATGATCACGCGCCCTTGCCGGATAGCATTCCAGATCTGCTCCTCGGCCCGCTCGAACGTGTCGTTCAGAGGGTCATCCAGTTGGAGGTAGTTCACGAGATGGCTGAAGCAGTGCTCGTATGAGTAGACGTCGAACTCACGACCGAAGCGCCGCACCTTGAGCGCATGCGCGTCCACACCGAAGACTCCAGTCGGCCGCGGGCCCTCTACCTGAAGCTCGTCCCACCAGCGTAGGGTCGCGGGCGTTGGTCCTTCGACCGCAAGCTGCGGAAAAAGGAAGTTGAGATACTTGCGTCGCGGCGTGTAGTGCTCGATCCAATCGGACATATAGTTCCACAGTTCGATCCCGGTAAAGCCGCGTAACGTCCAGTCGTCCCACCGATACGGCCGCGTATACTCATTCGTCGCCTGTTCGTCAGGATGCGCCACGATGCCGATGCCCCCGCGCTCCTTTACCTCCTGCACGTACTCCGCAGGTGGACGGTCACGCGGGATCACCTCATCCACATCCCCGACCAGATAGTGGTTCCGTTCAGGGGTAATCTCATAGCCGACTAGCGTCACCACCCCGTCGATAACACCTTCCTGGGGCTTCGCGGCCATCGTGTCATGGTCCGTGATCCAGATCCACTCCAGCCCGCATCGCGCCGCCGCGCGCACCAAGTCTCGCACGCTACCCGTTCCGTCTGAATAGAAGGTATGCATATGGAGGGCACCGGGACTCTGGTACAAAGGCACTGTTACTGCTCCATTTCTAATCATCCACCACTGGCTGTGTCCGTCCGGTCTATACTAAAACACCTACCTGAAAAGGAAAAGCCCCACGTGGGGACACAACGCTACATACACTTTTTGATCCACTACCACCCGTCGGGCCCCTGGTACAGATGAGGAGCGCTTCGCGAATCGTGACCGAGAAGGGAGAATGGAAAAGGGAAAGGGGGAAGGGGAGAGGAGAAAAGGGATCAAGGACACGTTGCTAACCATCCCAATCTCAAGTCTCCAGTCTCCAGTCTTTAATCATTCCGCATTCCGAAATCCGCATTCCGCATTCCAGCAAAGCTGCCCCGCTTCTGTACGTTACGAAGGGAGCTGTTGCTGGGTCATTGCTTGGCGCGCGAGAGTGCGCCCTCGCGGGGTGAGTGTGAGATGCCCGTTGACACGCTGGATCGTCCCCTCGTGTTCGGCATACGTTACAGCCTTGGCGGCGAAATCGGGTTCCCAACGGAGGTGCTCGGAAAGATGATCGACCCGGTTTTCCGCCTGGGCCTCGGGTCTACCCTCGTGGTGAAGCAGGTGAACGGCGAGCATGATCTGGGCGAACTCCCACTTTTGTCGCAGGCGACGGCGGGCCACGGCGATGATGCCCCGATCGGGCGAGAACAGAAAGATCAAGCCGAACAGGACACCCAACATCGTAACCATGGCACCGCCTATGTTGGTATTGAGGGCTCGCGCAAGCCAATAACCACTGATAGCACTCACCACACCGATCGCGACGCTTAAGGCTAGCACCCAAGGCAAACGGTCGGTGAGCAGGTAGGCTGCGGCTGGAGGAACAATCATCAGCGCGATGACGAGGATCGAACCGACCGCATCAAAGGCACCAACCGCCGTGACCGAGACGAGGGTCATCAAGCCGTAATGGAGCAAGGTGGGGCGAAAGCCAAACGCTGCCGCCAGTTGCTCGTCAAAGGTGGCGAGTTTCAGTTCTTTGTAGAAGAGGGTGATAAAGAAGAGGTTGAGGAGCAATACTACACTCATGACGACCAAGGTGCGCGGACCAATGTCGGTGCCAAAGATTACCACGCGATCGAAGGGAGCAAAGGCCAGCTCCCCCTGGAAGACGACGTGCTCATCCAAGTGAACGTTGCGCGCAAAGACCCCTATCAGGATCACCGCGATGCTGAAGAGAGCGGGGAAAACCAATCCGATCGCTGCATCCTCCTTGACCAGCCTCGTCCTGTTGAGTGCCTCCGTGAGGGTCACCGTCAGCACGCCTACGGCGGTCGCGCCGATCATCAACAGGGGATGGCCAAGTTCCTGGACCACGAAGAAGGCCAGCACGATGCCGAGTAATACAGTATGGCTGATCGCATCACTCATCATCGCCATCCGACGTAATACAAGAAAGGTGCCGGGTAGCGCGCATGCAGCGGCGACAACCATGGCAATCAGTTGGATCTCTAGCTGGGGCGACATCAACCTACCTCGTCACATCGTGTGTCGTAGGAGTGTCCATCACCAAAGCGAGTGGTATCTGTGGGGTCAACAGCGACTCCGCCTCGCGCACTCCTGCATCGGTTAGCATCCATTCATCCGGGCCCACCTGCTGCACGAGGCCCCGTTCCTTTAATGTTCTAAGCGTATGCTGGATCCCACCGCGACCGGCATTCATGGCTCGCAATACATCGATCGAGTGGCCACGCACGCTGTCCGGATGTTGATTCGCCAGGATGTACAGATCGCTGAGCACCGTCTCCAGTCGTAAACGGCGTCGATTGCGCTGTTGCCTTAGCCAATTCCAGATTAGGCCGCGTTGCGGCGCAAAGAGCAGCGATATCACCACGATGATACTCATGCTAAGCACGATGACCGGACCGGTCCCCAGGCCACGACCCAGACTGCTAATAAGCGCCCCTGAAACGCTACTGAGCGCACCGAAGAGAGACGCTAGAAGCACCATGATACCTAGCCGATTCGTCCACTGCCGGGCAGCGGCGGCCGGGGCAACAACCATCGCGCTCATCAAAATCACGCCCACCGCCTGGAGCCCGATCACGATGGCAACGACCAGTAATGTTGTCAACGTTACGTCCAGCGCTCTCACAGGAAAGCCAAGGGTGGCCGCATATTCAGGATCGAAGGCAAGGAGCTTGAACTCCTTCCAGAAAAGAGCTACCAGTACCAGCGCCACTGCCCCGATGCCGGCCATCGTGATCACATCCCGCATGACGATGGTGGCAGCCTGGCCGAAGAGGAAGCGGTCGAGCCCTGCCTGGCGAGCGTCCGGCATGCTCTGCGTGTAGGCGAGCAGCAGAACCCCAAAACCGAAAAAGGTCGAGAGGGCAATTCCCAGCGCGCTGTCTCTCTTGATCCGGCTGTAGCGCGTCACTGTCATAATGAGTAGCGTGGCCAGCCAACCGGCGATTAACGCACCAATGATCAGGACCAGCGAGCTTTTGCTCCGCGTCAAAATGAACGCGAGGACGACACCCGGCAGCGACGCGTGGGAGATGGCATCGCCGAGCAAACTCTGCTTGCGCAACACCGCGAAGCTCCCCAGCGCACCGCTCACAATTCCGATAACAGCTGTACCTAGCGCCACGGTGCGAAGCGTGTAGTCGAAAAAGAGATCTTGGATAAGGGCTACGAGGTCCATACGCTTGACCTACTCCGTTTCATGTACCGTGCGGCTTAGGAAGGCGAGGTGCCCCCCATAGGTGAGCCGGAGGTTCTGCTCGGTGAAGACCTCTTCTACCCGTCCGCTCGCAATCTTGCGCACATTGAGAAGCATCGCCCAATCAAAGTACTCCGGCACGGTTTCTAGATCATGGTGAACGACGATGACGGTCTTGCCCGATGCACGAAGCTCCTGCAGGAGGGTCACGATGGCTCGCTCCGTGGTAGCATCCACCCCTTGAAATGGCTCATCCATGAAATACAGTTGGGCATCCTGGACGAGCGCGCGCGCCAGGAAGACGCGCTGTTGCTGGCCGCCCGAGAGCTGACTAATCTGCCGGTCAGCAAAGGCTTGCATGCCGACCTTCTCGAGCGCGTCCATTGCCATCTCACGCTCCTTCTTGCCGGGTCGCCTGAACCACCCCAACGACCCGTAGCGCCCCATCATCACCACATCCAGCGCGTTCGTCGGGAAATCCCAATCAACACTACCCCGCTGCGGAACGTAACCCACCAGGTGTCGCTGCTCTGCATAGGGTTGACCGTAGATAAGCACCTGACCTGCTGCAGGCTCGACCAAGCCCAGGATCGCCTTGATCAGCGTTGTCTTCCCTGCTCCATTCGGACCCACCACCGCCATCAGCACACCGTTCGGTACGGTTAGATCAATGTCCCACAGTACCGGCTTCTCCTGATAGGCGACCGTCAGATCCGTCACCTCCAGCGCCTTCACCTCACTCCCCATCACCTCTCGCCCTCCGCTTCAAAATTCCAGTCTCCAGGCATGGCAGGTAGCAGGTAGCAGGTGGCAGGTAGTATCCTGCACTCCGCAACCTCCAGTCTCCAGTCGCACTCCGCACTCCGCATTCCGCATTCCGCATTTGCCTCACTCCCCAAGTGCCTCCGCCACGGTCTCAGCATTATGGCGAAGCATACCAGTATAGGTACCAGCCGGAGTATCGGGGCTACCAAGTGCGTCAGAGAATAGTTCGCCTCCGATTTCCACCTCGTAGCCTTGTGCCTCCACAGCTGCCTGTACGGCCTCAATCGTGCGAGGTGAGACCGTCGTCTCGACGAAGATGGCCGGAATCTGGCGCTCGACAATCAGATCCGCCAGCTCTTGCACGTCGGAGGTGCTAGCTTCGGACTCGGTACTGATCCCCTGCAAACCACGTACCTCGAGTCCGTAGGTACGTGCAAAATAACCAAAGGCGTCGTGGGCTGTGATCATGACTCGCCGCTCTTCTGGAATCTGCTCTAACAACTCCCGCACATACTCGTGCGTCTCAGCGATTTCCGCGAGGTATTCCTCTGCGTTCTCGCGATACCGCTCCGCGTGTTCGGGATCGGCATCCACGAGGGTGTCCCGTATCGCCGCAACACCCTGACTCCACAACATGGGATCATTCCAGACGTGGGGATCGTAAGGGGCGGTCGCATCCCAGTCCAGCAGTTGATCGGGTGGCAACGTTTCCGCCACGGCGACCACCGTCTTGCCTCGGGTGGCCATCTGGTCCATCACCCGCACCATCTGCGCTTCCAGATGAAGACCATTGTAATAGATGACCTCCGCTTCACTGAGGGTATTCACGTCTCCCTCTGTCGGTACATAGAGGTGTGGGTCAACGCCGGGACCAAATAGACATTCAAGATCGATGACGTCGCCACCAATATTCTTCACCGCATCGCAGATCTGTCCGGTAGTGGCCACAACGTTGAGCTGCCCATCCTCTGCCTCATCACCCGCATCGACTGGGCCGCACGCTGGTAAAAGGAGGAGTAGCACCGTGCAGAGCAGCAGATAGAGTCCTCGCCTCGAATTCCATTCCATCGGTAAAGTCTCCCATCTCCTGTATCATTTGGATATTTTTTAGGCATTCCTAAAAATCATATTAGTACGATTTGCGCTGGTTGTCAAGGGGTATCTTGAAAATTCCTCTTCCGGCTACTTGACTTTTCCTTGCTGCTCCGGTATGTTCTTATTACTAGAAAAGAGCGAACAAGTGCAGGTGTGCCAGCCGCTCGGACGCGTGGCACACAATGGGGAAAGACCGGTGCAAGTCCGGCACTGTCCCGCAACGGTAACGGCAGATAGCCGAAGTCCGACCACCCGCCTGTACTTCTACGCTTGTGTTCTTCCTTCGTGGACAAGGGGGCCAGGCGACGACAGGAGCACAGCTTCGTCGTATGCGGCCCGCCACCTGGCGGGTTTTTCTGTTTGAAGAGGGTGTCCTGAACGCGAAGGGAGACCCTTTTTTGTTTTGCAGAGAGAGCTTGGCGGGCTATGGCTGAAAAGGTAGTGACAAGAATAGAGCAGGCGCGCGAGCAGGGGCTCACGTTCGCCATCTATGGGCTGACCACCATTATTGGCCTTCTAGCATTCCTTTATCCGTTTATCGTCCCAGTGACGTGGGGCTCCGCATCATCGCAGACTGTCCATGCGGCCGATGCGCCCTTCCTGCTCTCCTTGCTGGTAGGGGTCTGCTTCGTCGTACTGCTCCTGGAGGTGCAAGGCCAGGCCGTGAGTGCGAAACTCGTAGCCCTGCTCGGAGTCCTGATCGCCATCAACTCATTGTTGCGATTCCTGGATGTGGCCATTCCCGTACCCGGGGGCCTTAGCCCTATCTTCTTCCTTATTATCCTAACCGGTTATGTGTATGGAGGACGGTTTGGTTTCTTGATGGGCGCGCTGACGCTCCTCGTTTCTGCCTTGCTTTCCGGCGGTGTTGGCCCGTGGCTGCCCTACCAGATGCTTACAGCAGGATGGATAGGACTTACTGCGCCGCTCTGCCGTCCGTTCGTGCAGGGCATACGCGCGGAGAATCAGTGGGTCGAGGTGGGAGTCCTCGCCGCCTTTGGTGCGGGATGGGGGCTGCTATACGGGATCATCATGAACATCTGGTTCTGGCCTTTTGTGACCGGCCCGGCAGCACTCTACTGGGAGCCGGGCGTGGGACTCGCCGAGGTCGTGCAGCGCTATGCAGCCTTCTACATTGCCACCTCCTTGATCTGGGATCTCGTACGCTCGTCAGGTAACGTACTCCTGATGCTCCTCTTCGGCCTACCCACCCTACGCATCCTGCACCGTTTCCGTCGCCGCTTCGACTTCACCGTCGCCCATCCCCAACCGCAAAGTGCCGATTGAGAATGGAAAATGGAAGACGGAAAGGGGAAAATGGAAAGGGGAAAATGGAAAACGGAGCACGCACCACGCACTACGTGTGCGAAGCACATGCGCTACGCGCACATGGAATATGCAACATGCAACACGCAACAGCCCCTACATTCCATCCGCTCGCATGGCTAGCCTGGCTAGGGGCGACGCTGGCACTTCTGATCACGACACGGAACCCGCTGTACCTTGTCGTGCTCCTGCTTTGCATCGGACTGGTACAATCAACGCTACCCGGCGAGGAGGATCAGCGGTGGATGGCTCCTATCTCACCGTGGCATTTCGCCGCCCTGGTCGTCCCGCTTTCGGCGCTCTTCAATGCCTTGAGTATCCACGTTGGAGAAACGGTTCTGGTCTACCTACCGGCGGCCATTCCCGTGCTAGGGGGTCCCATCACCTTGGAGGCCCTTGTCTTTGGGGCGCTCAACGGTCTGGTACTATCTGGTATCTTCGCCGCCTTTCTGCTGCTCAACCAGGCGTTACCCATGCGCTCGTTAGTACGATTGATACCCCACGCGTTCCACGCGGTTGCGGTTGTCGTGACGATAGCACTATCCTTCGTACCCACGACCATGAGGCAGTTCCAGCAGATCCGCGAGGCGCAGGCTGTGCGTGGTCACCGGGTGCGTGGTGTGCGTGATTGGCTGCCCCTGTTGATGCCCTTACTCATTGGCGGCTTGGAGCGCGCCTTTCAACTCGCCGAGGCAATGACTGCCCGTGGGTTCGCAAGTACCGATAAGCCCATCTCTTCATCGGAGCGCACGATAGTCGTCCTGGGACTCGTACTCCTGTTGGG
>JALZCF010000216.1 GCA_030863245.1 Chloroflexota bacterium | reverse complement strand
CAACTGCGCCCGGCGGGCCTATGCCAGGTTTTGCAGCCGCTGGGGAGTGAGATCCTGGCAGTCGCTGAAGACATGCAGATAAGCCAAGGTCTGGGACATGAAGCGGGCCTCCTAACTTAACCCGATTTCTGCCGTACTATAGATCGTTTTGAACGATGTTACCCGCTCGTATCGTCCGTCAAAATGAGCTACGAAAACGGTCCTTTTCGTAGCTCGGCCAAGTTCAAGCATGGCAAAACGGATTAGCGCGTCCACTTCAAGCGCCTGACCAGGCGGAAGGCTCCTAGTCTATCATATTTATAAAAATCAAATTGTAAGTTTATTGTAAAACGGTTGGCCCCTGGTGACACGTTTGTTAAACAACCCCCAACATGTAACACCACGCCATAGAGGACTTTAGTTTCATAAGTTCGGCTCTATAACCCTATAAGTAGGTTCCAATAAGTTCGTTCTACAGCTCCGAGATACGCTAAAGATACTCTCTTGGCCTTCCTTAATTTCAACCCGCTGCCTTGCCAAGTACTTATATACAACTCTACCTAATGTGCGACTTATTGGACGACTACCAGGTCGTCCAAGTCGAGAGGAGGACGACCCAGCAGCAAGTTGAGAAAGACACAGACAGTGTGCGCGAGGATCTTGCGTAGCAGGCGATGTTGATAGTGCAACAGGTCGTGGGCGCGGGTCTGATCGATGTGGAAGCGCTCGGTCAGGTGGGAGCCGACCGTCTCAATGCGTGTGCGCCAGCGGCGGCACAGTTGGCGCACCACCTCTGGCGGCCGCAGTTTCATATTCTTGCGAGGCGGCGTGGCCAGTAGCACGTTGCGGCGGGCCGGCAACTCGGCTTGGCGGGTGCTATCAATGAAGCCTTTATCCGCCACCACGATGCCTTCGAAACCGCTGATTAAATCATCCAACAGTTGGCTATCGTGGGGGCGCGCGGGTAGGAGGCTATAGTCGATGATCATGCCGTCGCGCGACAGGCGCAAGCCCAGCTTGAAGCCATAATAGTGCAGCTGTTTGGCGGCACAGTAGCCGTAATCGGCCTGGCCGGCGAAGCAGTGGTCGCGTGCGGCACGCGTATACGTGCAGACCGGCAAGGGCATCGTGTCAATGATTTGCACCTCATCCGTGGCTTGCCCACTCACTTCGCTCAAGCGGTGTTGAATGAGCGCTTTGACCTGCCACAGGTTGGCCGCCTGGCGTACAAAGGTCGTGCGCGTCGGCAAGTCAGGAAAAAAGTGGCGCCAGTGGTCCGCAAAGTAGTCGTAGAGCGCCTCGTCCTGCTGGTAGCCGAAGTATTCCCCACAGATTTCTAAGGTGATCACTTCTTCATCCGTGAAGGCGGGCGCAAACCCGCGTGGGCGCAGCGCTTGCGCGCCCACAATCGTCCCATACTGTGTACATACCACATCATACACCGTTATGATAAACTCATCACGATTCATGGGGTCAGTCTCCTGGGTCAATAGATTGGGTGTGCTACCCCCTATTGTACACTGATCTCGCCCCATGAATCCCCTCACGTTAGTTGCACATTAGGTACAACTCTCTCATACTCTAGAACGTCTAAGAGACTGTTTGAAAAGTGGTAAAGATTGACGGTCCGCGAGGCGGTGAGTAAGTTGATGGGATGCAAAACCAATATCAACTCTACCCAACCGACCTGACGGACCGCCAATGGGATCTTATCAAAGAGCTGATCCCGGTGGCAAAAAGTGGCCGCCCGCGTGAACTGGATATGCGCTTGGTGATCAATGGGCTGCTGTATCTGGTGGTAGGGGGCATTCAATGGCGCATGCTGCCGCGCGAGTACCCCAAGTGGCAAAGTGTCTACTATTATTTTCGCTTGTGGCACGACGATGGCACCTGGCAGCGCATTCACGACACCTTGCGTGCCGGGGTGCGCCGCCAAGCGGGGCGCCACAAGCACCCGACGGCGGGGGCGTTAGACAGCCAGACCGTCAAGAGCGGCGCGCGGCCCGGCGTGCGCGGCTACGATGCCCACAAGAACGTGACGGGCCGCAAACGCCACCTATTGGTCGATACGATGGGGTTGGTGCTGGCGGTCGTGGTGACCAGTGCTGCCCTCTGCGACCCGGCAGGCGCTCGGCTCCTGCTCGCTCACTTAGGCGCTTTCTGCAAAAAGCTGCGCCTCATCTGGGTCGATGGCATCTATCGCGGTTAACTGCTCGATTGGGTGGCGGTCCGCTTTCGCTTGCGCCTTCAACCGGTCCTGCGTCCACCTGGCACCACGGGCTTCCTGCTCTTGCCGCGCCGCTGGGTCGTGGAACGCACGTTTGCCTGGCTGTCCGCCCATCGCCGTTTGAGTCTGGATTATGAGACGCTACCGGAGAGCAGCCAAGCCTTCATCTAGATTGCTATGACGCGTCTCATGCTCCGTCGGTTGGCACGCGCGTGACCTTTTCAAACAGGCTCTAAGATGGGCAACAGGACGGCCGTTTGACGACCCGTCGTCGCCGTGCTGTGGGGAGGGTGGGTAACTCGCGTTGTGGGCGAGTTATCCATGCTCTCCACAGCTAAGAGCCTTCACCTTGACAAGATGAGGCGGCCCGTGCTTGCTGCAAGTACGTCAGCGGCGCCAGATAGTCGATACTGGAGTGGCGCCGCTGTTCGTTATAGTAATCCATCCGCTCGTCCACCCGCTGTTGCAGCGTCAGCAGGACTCGACCTCTAACTCGGGCACGTGACGTGCTAAGGCATAGTACAAGGATGAATGGGTTACTTGTGCTCCTCATTGTGGTCGTGAATCAGGAGGACCAGACTTATCTCATTGAAACACAACTTCTCTGAAGGGAGGCACACTTCACATGCGTCGTTACTCATTCCGTTCTATAGCGTTAGTTGTAGGCTTATTGGCGGCGCTACTCTGGGTAGCGCTTGCCACGTTCACGCCACGCGTGAGTGCCCAGGAGGCACAACAGACTCCGACCGTGACGGAGGAGGCCGAAGAAGAAGAGGAGGAGGTTGGTGTCGAGGCAGAAGCGGTCCAAGAGGATATCGCACTGCTTGAGGCGCAAGACCTGCCGGCAGATATGCCCGCTGAACTGCGCGGCGCGATTGCGTTGTTCGCGGATGCGGAGCGCGCGGTAGCGCACGCGTTGTTGGCACTCAGGGTGGAACCAGACCTTGCAGCCCAGGTCGATGAGGTTAGTGAAGAAGAGAGTGAGTTGGGTGAAGAAACGCAGGCAGGTCAAGAGGCGGCAACCGCGGTTCAGATCACTCTGCAACCCGCTACGAATACCGTATTAGGTGCGACCCATGATCTGCTCGGTACACTCGCCGAGGGCTTGGATGATTTCGAGATCCTGGCAGAGCAAGCCGCCCAACAAGTGGATGAAGAGGCAGATATCACCGAGGAGCAGCTGCAAGAGCAAGAAGAGAACCAAGGTGAACCCGTCAACATCGCCGCGGGCCAATGTGGCGACCTGGTAGCCCAGGTACGGGCCGCGCGACGCAACATCGCGGTCCTGCTGGGTCGTGCTGGTGTCTTCGGCGGTCAATTAGAAGATGCGGCGCCGGGTGAGCGGGCTAACGCGTTGGATGCCCTACGTACACGGCATGAGCGGCTGCAGCAGAGCCTGCAATGCCTTCTCCAGACGCGGGTCACCGAGGCCCAAGTAGAGTCCGGACCAACAGTGACACCAACCGCTACCGAAGAGGCCGAAGAGGCCGAGGAAGACGAGGAAGCCGCTGGCGGGGTCGAGGTGGAGCTTGCGGAGATCAGTGCCGACCCTGACGAATATATTGACCAGCTGGTAACGGTGAATGGTTTCGTTGACCAATTCGTCGCTCCCAATGCGTTCATGCTCGTGGAAGAGGACGAACTCACTGACGACGGAATTTTAGTTCTCGCTTCCGGTGACTTGACAGGTGCCTTAGAAAGCGGAGACAACGTGCTCGTGAGCGGCACCGTTCAACAGTTGACACAAGCCGAATTCGAGGAGGAATTTGAACTGGACGATGAGGAGCTCACCGCACAGTTTGAGAACGAGCCTGTCATCCTTCTCAGTTCCGTGATCATCCAGCGCTAAGGAGGGTTCAGGAGGGAACCCGAAGACATTTCAACAAGAGGGGCGGGACAGGTTGATTGGAGACGTTGGTGTGGTGCGGCAGGATGTGGCACCGGAGCAAGAGGGGATGGTGTTTATCAATGGAGAGCTGTGGAGGGCGTACTCGCCCGTACCAGTTCCGAAAGGAACCCACGTGCAGGTGGTGGCGGTGGAGGGGCTGCGGCTGGAGGTGCAGCCCGTCAAGGCCGAGCTGGAGCCGCCGGTGACGGTTGAGCAACCTGTGGATATGTGATAGTGACTTGCCTTAATGGAGTCGAACGTATGAAGCTATTGCATATTGCATGTTGTATAAGGCAATTGTGCCACCTGGTGTGACTTTAGGGTCGTAGGGGGGGCTTAGTGAGAGGGGTGGAGCAATCTGTGAAGAGAGTGTTTTTCCCGCTGTTTCTGTCTTTACTGTTGGTTCTGGCAGCATGCGGCGATGTGGCCGTGCCAACACCGACACCCATTCCCCCTACCCCGACTCCCTCCCCCGAGGATTGGTTGGAACGGGCGGTAGAGACGTGGAATGAGTTGGAAGGCTTCCACTTTGCGCTGACGATCGAGGAACGGACGATCGAGCTGGACGAGGAAGGCGTGCTTTCCTTTGGCGAGGCGGAAGGCGATGTGCTGGCGCCCGACCGGATGCAGGCCGAGACGACGGTACAGACGCCCTTCGGTAGCACGCCGGTCGCCTTTATTGCCATCGGTGAGAACCAGTGGCTCACCAACCCGGCTAGCGGCGAGTGGGAGGAGGCGCCGCCCGACATGCAGGTAGAAGTGACGGAGCTGTTCGCGCCTGGGGAGGGAATCGGAGAGATCCTGGCCGACATGGAGAACGTCGAGCGGCTAGCGGATGAAGAGGTGGAGGATACGGTAACGGTCCATCTACGCGGCACCCTACCTGGGACGCTGCTGGTTGACTTTGCCGACGATTTGCCTGAGACGGTAAACGTCGATATGTGGATCGGAGAGGATGAGTATCGCATCCACAAGCTCGTCATCACGGAGCCCACGGACGAGGGGCCGGAGCCCGTCTGGACCTTCCTGTTCTCAAGATTCGATGATCCGGCGGCCATCGAACCGCCATTCTAGAGGACTGCTCCATTGAAAAGCGAAACGCTCCCCCAGGCAACCGAGAGTATTCCCACCTCCCGTGCTGTCTGGTTGGCGCTGATAGCAGTTTCGTTGAACGTCTTCTCGGCCGCGCTGGATCTGACGGTAATGGCGGCGGTGCTGCCGCAGTTGATCTTTGACTTCGAGATCCCGCT
>JALZCF010000375.1 GCA_030863245.1 Chloroflexota bacterium | reverse complement strand
CAATAGGAGTGGCTCTCTCCGGGCTTGATGTGCAACAGGCGGCCCTTTAAAGTACAAGGGCCGCCTGCCACCATACGCACGAGTTTTTCGTATTATGGGCCTGAAGCACTACTCCTCCACTCTGCCCGCTGAACGTCACGGTCGTCAAGTGCTTCCCGCACAGTATGCAAGAACGCAGCAATGCTAAACGATCTGGGGAGGACATACACCTCTTTCCCAAGGGCCACTTGCATCGCTCGCCCTTGCGCCGTTCTCGCCATAAAGACAATCAGTGAAATCGGCTTTCCAGCCAACCTGAACTTGAGGCTTTGGACGAAGCGCGCTGCCGCCACTTCTTGACCAGCCACCACATCGAGGATGAGGAGGTCCGGGTTAACTGCCAATATCTCACTGAGGTTGTAAGGCGCCATCATGCCTACGACACGCTCATAGCCCTCACTCTTCAGAATCTGCTCCATTAGTTCTAGCAAGAACGGCTCGTTGTTGAGTACGAGAATACGGCCGACCATAAAGACATCACCTTTCGTTCTGATTGCATCTGGTATGCCACGGCAGGAAAGGGCCCTTGCGCCAGAATATGCACAACCAACTGCTTAATGCCCTTGGGAGACAAGCTGCTGGCTCGTAAGCGTTCCCTCTTGTGATTCCGAACTCAGGTTAATCTGTAATAGATCACGTGCGTCTAGCGCGTGGAGTGGTGAGAAGTAAGGGTTGATCTCCAAGGCCTGCGCGAGATGGGTCCGCGCGGCCGCTCGATCGCCGAGGGCGTAGGCAATCTTTCCAGCATGGTAATGGAGGCTGGCATCTTGAGTACCAAGGCGAAGCGCTTCGTTGCTGTAGCGGCTTGCCTCAGAGTAGTCGCCGACCTGGTACAATGCCCAGGCCAACGCGTCGGCTGCGTAGATGTTGGGACGGCGCTCGTAGGCGGCGCGAGCTTGCGCCACTGCCTCCTCAGGGTTGCTCCCATGGTCGGCGTTGAAGAGCGCCAGCTCTAGGTCCACATTCATCCCCGCATCCGCGTTAAGTTGCTGCATAGCGCGGACGAGGTCGTATTGGAGGGTGGCTTCTCTCTGCTGGCCCGTCGCCTCATACAACTCACCGAGTGCGATGATGAACTCTGGCAGCGGTAGCCGTTCCACGATGGCGCGGTAGGTGGCAATGGCCTCATTATACTGCCCGCGCGCCGCCCGCACCCGCGCCATGCCTGCCAGCGCGTAGGGATACGCTTCATCCAGACGTAGCGCCTCCTGGTAAATCGCCTCCGCCTGCGCGAGATCGCCGCTGTTGAAGTAAAGATGGCCCAACTGTGCCTGCGCCCATAGCCAACTTTCTGTGCCCGGCATGCCGACGTCAACCGCCTGTTTCATCGCCTCGATAGCCGCTGGCATATCACCGTGGAGCTCGCGCAGGTAGGACACACGGCTGTACGAGGCAAGATCGGGGCGCAACGCCACCATCCGCTGTAGCGTCTCGACCGCTTGCTCGTAGCGTCCCAGCTCGACCTGCGCGTCAACCATGATGCCCAAGGTTTCGGCGCGGTAGGGATTGATAGCCCAGGCGCGCTCCGTCCATACCAGCGCCTCCTCAAACTCATGCCGGGCATTGGCGAGAATTCCCTCTCCCAGCAGCGCATCCAGCTGTTCCGGGTCCCGCGCGAGTGCTTCCTCGAACGCCTCTTCCGCTTGGCGGTACAGCGTGGCATCACCCGTCTCCCGCACGCGTTGGAGCAAGGCGAGCCCGAGTTGGGCGTAGAGGTAGCTGTTATCGGGGAAGCGACTGAGCTTCTCCTGCAGTTGGATGATGTGCGTTTCCGATGCTTGCTCGATCGGTTGGGGAGACGGCGCCATTTCCGGCTCTGCTACTCGATCCTTAACTAGGCGTACCAGTAGCGCTCCCACAAACACGACAAGGGCCAGGAGCAACATGCGCTCTGGACGACCAAGCCGCAGCACGCGCGGCGGCAAGGGCGGGGAAGGCTGGATTGTGGGCTCTTGATGCTGGTAGTCGGGTGTCGCGCTCATGATATATGATATCAATTAGTCAGAAGCCGATATTCAGTCGACTTTGGTGACAACAAAGGGTTACCATCAGATAGCTCTCCTCAGCCATCGATAAGGGATCGACGTCAGAAGGGAGGCCCCAGCTTTGCTGCCGGAGCCTCCCGCATGGGTACGTCACCGGAGGGTTGTTAGCGACTGCGTCGTCGGCGTAGTACCTCGAAGCCACCTACCAGGCCAAGGCTGACGACAGCCACGGCGAGTTGTAGCCATGGTGCACTATTCTGGTCAAGGGTGACACTGCCGAAGGAGAGGCTCGTTGGCTCTCTCGTCGGGTTCTCGTGGAAGTGTCCCTGCCCGGAATTGGCATACGCCAGGTAAGGGAACTGCCCCAGGAACATCTGATCGTTGGAATCCACAAAGTCCTGCAGGACCGTGAGCAAGTCGGGATTGAATTCGAAGCCCTCTTCATCACCGACCAGCAGCTCATAGGCGCCTCCTGCCACCGCGATGAGCGAGATATCCGTCACGTCATCAATCGGGCGCCGGCCGTTTGGATAGCCGCACGCGTCACCCGCCAGCAGGCCGAGCCGGCTCGGCTCGGGCGCGCACAAGTTGCCTTTAATGTCCGTATTGATCCGGATCATCTCGGCAGGGCGTACATCCGGTCCAGGTCGCGTGACCGTAAAGGGTGCCGGAAGCGTCATCGGGCCATCAGCTGTGGTAATGGTGAACGGCTGCGCGGTCACCATACCCGTCAGGAAGATCTCGACGATGTCGAGGCGGCCATCCTCGGGTGCACCCCCTTCATAGCTGAATTCGGTCTCACAGTCATCGTCGTCGTCTGCCGGCAGCGGTACTCCATACAGGTTACAGAGCAGGTTGCCGACTTCGGGGTCCAGAATCGCCTCCCGCAGCAACTCGCTGGACTGGAACACGTCAAAGTCGTTGACCGGGCGCAGGCTGTTGAAGGCGTCTTTGAGGGCCAGCGGGACGACCACCTCGTTGACGAGCGGGCTGCCTAAGCGAGAGATCTGCACCTCCTCGCCACTCACTTCCTGGCCGCCTGCTGTGAGCACGCGCATTGAGGGGCGACTGGTGGTGGCCCAAACTCCCAGTACCGGCTGCTCACCCACCAAGCGACCGATCGGGACCTCGATCACGAGGCTATGGACGTTGAGGCCGGAGAGCGAGTCGATGGGTTCATTGGCGCCTGTCTCGTACCCGATGGGCGGTTCGTGACCACGTAGCGTCAGGAGGTCAAACACCTGCAAGTCGATGAAGAAGGGATCGTCCGTTTGACCGGCATAGATAGCAACCGTGTCCCCGTCCACGTCGGCCGTATACGTGGCGTCCTGGAGGAGCGAGGGCCAATCTGGGGTAGACTTGTTGCCAATATTGACGGGCGGTGCTAGGACGTTGCCTACCAGCACCGTCTCGGTGCCGTCTGCTAGCATCTCCGTCACCGTGTAGTACACGGGTCGGTTCCAATCGTCATCATCCACCGAAGTCAGCGGGCCCGTGTTGTACAGGAAGGTTTCACCGTTTTCCGTTTCGACACGGCTGGTGAGGCGGTAGGTGACATCAGGTTCCGCGTCGCCATTGCTATCTACGTGGATATAGTAGGTCGCGTCCTCATCCCACCAGTAGTAGTTGGGTCCCCCTTCCGGCATCTCGAAGGGAATCCAGCTTGCGGCCAACACGATCCGCTCGCTCTGCCCTTGTGGGATCCACACGAAAGTATCGGTATTGTCGGCATACGGATCTTGCGCGATCAGCGGCGCTTCGCGGTGACTTGACGCGTCGACCGCCATGACGTTGCCTGCCACCAAGATGGCTGCAACCAAGATGATGGGTGTCAAGATGACGCTCGCAAAGAGCATCACACGGCGTTTCGTGCTCATGGGAAATCTCCTGTTTGATTAGAAAAATGGATGGACGACGAGATGGACTCCGTTCGGACTCGACGCTGTTGAAGCTTGCGCTAGAGCTACCTCCTTTCTATTTGTTATTTATGATCGTGGCGATGGTCTGCGTGTCATCGCTAGAACAACTTGGCACTTGCCACGATGATGTGTTGTACTGCTCCCATTTGTGCCAACGCCTGCACCGTGATCCCTAAACCCACGAGGGTAATGATGAGCGCGCTGGCAACGGGTAGGACACGCAAGAGAGGCCCGCTCGCCGGGAGGCGGTCGAACAGCTTCTGGGCATGAACCAGCAGGATGCCGATACCGGTCAGCACGCTGGCCAGCCCGACGCTGAAGATAGTGATCAAGAGCAGGCCGAAGCCCACGCGGTTGAGCGCGATCGCGCTGAGGAGCACGACCAGGGCGGAGGGACAGGGGATCAACCCACCCGAGACCCCGAGGGCTAACAGGTCGCGCCAGGTGACAGGGTTGCCATCGGCGCCAGGGGGCAGATGGCTATGGGTGTGACCATCATGCGTGTGCGTGAAGGGATGGTCATGATGATGGGGATGATCATGGGAGTGATCATGGGAGTGATCGTGCTCATGCAGGTGATCGTGGGCATGGTCATGATGGTGGTCGTGCACTGTGTGTGGTTGGCGCACGGCACGCAGTCGCTGACTAAAGAGCGAGAAGCCGATGCCGACCACCAGCAGGCCGGAGAGGACTCCCAGCCATGGGTACAACTGCTCTGGCAGGATATATCGTGAGAGGAAGAGGGTGATAAAGCCCAAGGCAAAGACGCCGGCGGTGTGGGTGATGGTCGTCGTGAGTCCCAAGAAGAGCGCGTGGCGTGTCGTCCCCCTTGAACCAACCAGGTAGGCAGCGACGATCGTCTTGCCGTGACCAGGCGTCAGGGCATGGGCGGCACCCCAGCCAAAGGCCGCCACGAGCGCGAGCAGGAGTGCGCCCCAGCCCAGATCCCCCTGGTTGACCAGCGCTGCAAATTGGTCCGTTGTGAGCTCATCGGTAGTGGCCCCTAGGCTACTTGCGTTGGTACGGGCGGTCGTCGCCGGAAGGCCTATCTTGAAGCTGAAGCGTGCTTCCTTCATTGATAGGGGGGATTGCAGTAGGTCGGAAGGATAGCGACGCAATTCCTGCGTCAGATCCTCGGACGGGACAGAGGAACTGATGAGCTCTGCGCCGGGAGACGGCTGGACCACTATCTCTCGCCACCCCAATCGTTCTGGCTCGTTTTCGTCTCGATAGTGCACCTCCCTCGTCCCCTTGGTAGCGGGAAGCTGCGCCACCAAGTGTGCCGTTAGCCTCAATGTCAACAAGCCGCCCTGCCCTTCTACAAACTCGAGTTGCTTTGACTGGAGCTCAAGAGGAACGGGACTTCCATCAACGAGGAGGTGCAGGTTCCCGTGCAGGGCAGCCACCTTGTGTGCGAGATAGTGCGCTTCCTCGGCGCTGCTAATCCTTTCATCCCGGTCCCGGTCGATCACCTCGGCTCGCTCCTGAAACGTGGGAATCTCCGCCATGTCGAGCACGTAGAACAGATCGATCTGCTCCGCAGCGACTTCAAGGCGGCTGTAACGGTTCACCGAAAAGTTGCCCAGCGGATGTCCCCAGACGAGAGCCGGGAAAGTGAACAGAAGGACTACGCCCAGGACAAGTGGCAGGCCGACTCGAAGGCGGTGCGGCAACCGAAAGGCGCATGAAGGTTGGGTAGACATAGCAATTCCTTTAGCGGGTGATCTGGCGCTATCTGTATCTGACGCAAAAGGATAAAGAATGGATCTATCGAATTTGCATAGGTTTCTAGAAGAGGTACCTATGCACTGAGTAGCATTTCGTTCGGTTGGCAACCCGGATTCTTGTGCTATCCTCTGCGTTGCGTAACCTTCCCTATACCTACCACGCATCGCACTATGC
>JALZCF010000361.1 GCA_030863245.1 Chloroflexota bacterium | reverse complement strand
CACCTGGGTCAATGGTTTTGATCTTCGCTGTAAGCGCCTGAGCTTCCTCACCCGCCGATGCAACGAGGAAGGGTGCAGCCCCACCACCCTACAGCAGGTTGCGGTGACATTGACCCACACACGCCATGCAATGTAGGGCCGGTTGAGTAATCCTCTTGGCGGAACATTATGTGTACCCATCATCCTATGCGGGTCAACCACACTGAAATCCGCTGTTAGTGTCAGCCGAAGTAATAGAATAACCAGCCGCTAAGCATCGACCAGATAACCAGCACCAGGGTCAGGTTCGGGTGGCGATGCACCCAGTGCTCCTTATCCCGCTGCTTGCGCAATCCATCCTCCTAAAGTAGGGGCCGGGGCTCCGCATAGGATAATCCCGGACCGATGGTGGGCGTTCTGGCGCTAGCTCAACTCCTTCCTCAGCTCCTCCATCTGGCGCTGCTGGTCGAACTCGGTATACGTCGGGGGAACTCAGGAAGGCCAGGGAAGGTAAGGTTATCGCCGCTCGGCGTCCACACTACGGATACCGCTACAACGAAACGAGAGACTACTACGAGACCTATGAGGAGGAGATGCAGACCGTCGCCCGGATCTTTCGCATGGTGGGGGTGGAAAGTTTTGGCATCCGGGGCGTGAAGCGCACCTTCGAGCGGGAAGGACTGCCTTCGCCACAAGGTAAGCGCGTATGGGGGCCAGTTCTTTATCCGGGAGGCGATAAAAGACGACATATACAGGCCTCACACCCGCCAGGAGATTGAGGCGATGGTAGCCAAAGGGCAGATTACAGCGGACGTTGCTGCCAGGTTAGAGCAGGAGAAGTGCTACGGTATCTGGTGGTTCAACCGGGATCACAAGCGGGCACGCTATCAGGAGATGGCAGCTGGTGACCTAATAACCTTCAAGGAGCTGCGCCCAAGGCTCGCAGAGCTGGAGGAGACGCGCAAGACTGTGGAGAAGGAGCTTGCAGCCCTCAGAAGCCACGAGGGGTACGTCCGGGGCCTGGAACGGGACAGGGATGCCCTGCTCGACTCCCTGGAAGCCGCGGCGCCCAAGATGCTCGACTCCCTCACGCCCAAAGAACGCCCCCAGCTCTACAAGGTACTGAGAACCACCGCAGCGGTAGAGGTGGATGGTACGGTTGTGGTCAGCTGGGCCGGAGAGCCGGCCGGCGAGCCTGTTTGTGAAACTGCAGCTTTATCACCGGCAACATGGCGGAGAAGAACTTGCCCGAGCGGATTAGGCACACATTCTCCGCGGAGTCCGGTGCCAATGACGGCCTGACCTACCCGTTCGTCTTTCTGCCCATACTGATGCTGGCCCACCCGCCGGGGAGGCGGTAACACACTGGTTGATCCACACCGTGCTCTGGGAGGTGGGGGTGGCCGTGATCGCGGGGGCCCTCATAGGTTATGCTGCGGGCCGGCTTCTGGAAGTGGGCCGAGGCCAAGGAGACGATAGAGCGGACGTCGTTCATTGCCTACACGCTGGCCCTATCGCTAGCTGTTCTGGGAGGGGTCAAGCTGATCGGTACGGATAGGATACTGGTTTTCGGCTCATGCGCGCGGACCGTCGGCTGGCACTTCGGTAGGATCTGCCACCCGATAAGAGCGGGCCGTTTGTCAGGACCCGCCGAAGCCCTTAACATTACGGAGGCGTCGCGCCAAGATGTCCGCAACCGTGTCGAAGTGCCCTTCAGGGACTTGCGGCGCGCAAAGATAAGGAAATTACCGTGGCTGTCAAATTCATCGAAAACGGGCTGACCTTCGACGACGTGCTGATCGTGCCCAAGCGATCATCGATCTTCTCGCGGGGGGATGTCTCGCTCAAGACGCGCCTGGTGGGAGACCTTATGCTGGATCTTCCCATCATCAGCGCCAACATGGACACTGTGACCGAGTTGGATATGGCGACCGCTATGGCAGAGCTGGGCGGGATGGGTGTGATCCACCGCTTCATCAAAGATCCCAGGCTCCAGGCGGAGTGGGTGAGCCGCACCCCCGGACATCGCTTCCTGGCTGTTGGCGTCAAGCCCGCCGACCTGGAGAAGATCCCCCTGGTCGAGGATTTGCATGGCCTGGTTATCGACGTGGCCCACGGACATAGCGACCGCGTAACGGAGACTATCGCCCAGGTCCGTGAGGTCCATCCCCAGCTGTGGGTTATCGCGGGTAATGTGGCGACCGCCGAGGGTGCCTGGGATCTCTTGGAGGCCGGTGCGCACGCCATCAAGGTGGGGGTTGGACCCGGCGCGGTGTGCACCACCCGCATCGTGACCGGCTGCGGCATGCCCCAACTGACGGCCGTCCTTAAGGTCAGGGCCGCTCTCGACCGCTGGTGGGAGGCCGAGCGCCGTAAGGTCCGCCCGCGCGTGCAGCATCCCCCCACGCTTATAGCCGACGGTGGCATCCGTGGCTCGGGAGACATGGCCAAAGCCTTGGTAGCGGGTGCAGCCACCGTTATGATCGGCTCATTGTTCGCAGGCACGGACGAGGCGCCGGGCGCCATGATCCGTGAGAACGGTAAGTCCTTCAAGCTCTACCGGGGCATGGCCTCCGCCGGGGCCATGGAGGCGGTGGGCGCCGACCGCACGCCCGAGGGCGTCTCCACCCTCATTCCCCATAAGGGCTCGGTGAAGGCGCTGGTGACCGAGTTGGAAGGTGGCCTGCGCTCCGCGCTCAGCTACTGCAACTCGACCTCTATCGCCGACTTGCACGAGCAGACCATCGAGATGGTTAAGGTGACCCAGGCCTCCCAGCGCGAGAACCAGCCCCATGCCCTCTCACTCTCGCCGACGGGCACGCCG
>JALZCF010000343.1 GCA_030863245.1 Chloroflexota bacterium | reverse complement strand
TATTTGGACTCTCCGCAATGAAACCTGCTGCAAAATCATCCGCATGCTGGGCAATTGTCTCCTCCAGAATGCACCCGAACTCGGCCACCTCATTTGGGCTGAGTGCCACCTCAGAAATACGCTCGTCGCCCCATGGTGCGGGACGATTAAACGCTTCGGTAGAGACATCGGCAGCCAGGAAAGATATCTGATCAAGGGCGAGGTCACGTGCCGCATCGACTATATTCGCTAGGTCAGCAAAGTTCTGCCGCTGGAGCACACAGCGCGCCGTCACGCGATAGTCCCCATCTTGTGCCCGCAGCGCCGCCACGCCCTCTGCTAGCCGCTCGTAGGCCCGTGGCACCCGACGAATTGCGTCATGCACCTCGCGGCTCCCATCCAGCGAGACGATCACCTCGTCACACCAGCGCACCACATTCTCCGCATGCCGCTTGAGCAGCAATCCCGTAGAAAGCAGCGTGATCTTGATGTTCAATCTCTTCATCATCCCACACAACGCCCAGAGGTTCGAGTGCATCAGCGCCTCGCCACCCGAGAGAACAACCCACTGCACGTTCAGCCTACGGAAGGTCTCGACCTGTTTGGCCAGGAGATCGCTCGATATCTCCGTTCCGTTGCGATTGGCCTTCCAGATGTCGCACATCACGCAACGACAGTTGCAGCGACTATGCGGCATCAATACCACCACCGGCATGGTGTGGATATGATGGGTGGAGAGGGTAAGCTGGCGTTTTGCGATTTCAAATGGCGAGATCATGGTGTGTTCACACCTCTAGAATCCGCTTGTCTCTGGCCGTTGGTAGGCCAGGATTTTATGCAGCGCACGCAATTCGATCGGGTAGCTATAAAAGCGCAGATGATAGCGCCAGGCGCTTGCACTCTTAAGCACCCAGCGCCAAAAACCCTGTAGCTTTGCATCGGTGGCGGTGGGGTAGTAAGCATTCAGAACACGCTCGAAATTCTGTACCTCTTGACGCAGTGGATCTTTGAGCCACGGCATGTTGGCACTACGTCGCTGCGAGAACTCCTGCCAGCTGGGATGGATCCACTCCTCGAGTGTCTCTGGGAAGTTGAACCCATCAGCTTTGGCCTGCTCGTATAGCTCGCCCGATAAAGGTACGGGAGTATACATGTAGAGGATGATCTCCGTCTTAGGGTTGATCCGCTTCACCTTGCGGATGAACTCCATGGTCTGGTGCAGGTCCGCTTCGGGGTCAGGTGGGTTACCGAGAACGAAACTCATCTCGGGCACGATTTTGTAGTAGGCCATCTTGCGGGCAATCTCGAGGGTCTTCTCGGTGGAGGCCTTGCCACCCTTGTTCATGCGCTTGAGCGTCTCGTCGGAGCCGGACTCCGCGCCGAGGAAGACCATCTTCAGCCCGCTATCCCGCATCAATTCCCAGGTGCGCTCACTGTACTTGAGCATCGTATCGATGCGCGCCTCACCCCACCAGACGAGTCCTAGATCTAGGACTCGCTCAGCAAACTCTGCCGTGCGCGCCTCATGCGTGAAGAAGTTGTTGTCGTAGAACTCGATCGCGTCGACGCCGAACTGCTCGACAAGGTAACGCGCCGTGTTTGCCGTTCGCTCCGCCGACTGCGCGAACCAGCGCCCATTCACCATGTTCACGACCGCACAAAAGTTGCAGTAGAAGGGACACCCGTAGCTGGAGTGATGGGGCAGCGTTCGCTCGCCCATGAAAGTGCGACGGACGTATCGTGATACATCCACGCGGTGGTAGGGGAAATCTGGCAGGCGGTTGGGGTGAGGGATCGGCGCATCCGGGTTGGCGATGGGGTCGCCGCTCCTGGGATGGCGATAGGCCAGTCCAAAGATCCCGGTCGGGTCGTCCCCTTGCTCCAGTCCGCCCAACAGTTCCTTAAAGACAAACTCGCCGTGGCCGCGCACCACGTAATCCACATAATCCGCCCGTAGGCACACATCATAGTGCTGCGTTGGAAAGTAGCCGCCCCATACGACAATTAACTCGGGATGGCGGCGTTTTAGTTCGCGACAGAGCGGTACCGCGTGATTGAGTTGCGGACCGGGCATGACGGTTAGGCCTAACACTCGTGCATCCGTCTCGGAGATAGCGCGGGAGAGCGCCTCCAGGGGCTCCAGTTCTAGGTTGCCGTCGACGATGCAGTACTCGTGCTCCCCTTCCAGAACTGCCCCCACCGCCAGGAGCGACATTGGCAAGACTGGCTTGCGGTTTGCAGAGCTTGGCGGGTTGTAGAGGATTAGATTCATCTTAAAGCGGTTGGAATCGATAGATTGTCAATACTTCATTTCCCAGATTGTGCATTCTGACGACTTCTGCAACGAAATCTGCCTTCTGAAACGCCCGAAGGAAGGCTAGTGTATCCCCCTCTGTCGAGAGGATCACGACGGCATGACCCTTGGGCGTCAGGTGATCGCCTAGGTCGGCTGCAAAACGCTCTACGACGTCGTGTGCACGCCAGGCACGATCGAAGCCGTTATGAGGCGTGCCTCGGAAGAACGGCGGGTTGAAAAGCACCACATCAAAGCGCTCGTCCGCTACGGGTTCGAACAGGTCGCCCTCGCGCACCGCAACACGCTCTTCTGCCTGATTCAGTAGCACATTGATACGTGCGCAACGTACCGCCATAGGATTGATGTCTACGGCAACCACGCGTCCTGCCCATTGTTCCGCGAAGAGAGCAACGACCCCCGTACCGGTTCCCATATCTAATACGCTAGAGCCGGAGGGCACAAGCCGCACATCGAGCGCACGGGCGAGTTTCTCGCCCGTGCGGAAGAGCTTCGGGTTCATCACACCCGGCAACACCACGAGTGGCTTCCCAGCGATCTCTTCGATGACGACCCTGTTATGCCGGTGGCGCTGGAAGAGGTGGAAGCGCAGCCGGAGTAGAGTGCGCGCAAGGGAGCGGATCAGCGCATGGTTTCGCTGTTGTGGTTGAAGAACCTTCTGAGAGCGCATAACAGCTCACCCAGACCCAACACGCCGAGTAGCGATGACCAGGAACTGCGCGGGCTCGCGGTGGCCTCGCAGGCGGGCTCGCCAGGGACGCAGGGCCCAACGCCACCCATACCATGGTCGATAAAACTCCCACTCCACACCCAGCCGCTCGGCTAATTCCTTGAGACGACGATAGGTTAGAAAGTTTTCCGAGGGGATGGCATTCGATGGAAAACCGTATCGAGCTTCGAATTGCCTTTCACGCTCGCGCACCATCTGCTCGCCACTGGTCGCGTCGTGGTATATGGGAGAGTCCATGATAGCGACTACTCCTCCCGGCCGTAGTACGCGTAGGGCCTCCCGAAGCGTGCGTATATACTCTGTCGAGTAATGCAGCGAGCCGTTAAAAACTACCAGATCGATCTGCTCTGCCAGGAAGGGCAAGCGATCGAAATCCCCCTGTAGCGGTGTGAAGGCGACATCGTAGTAGATGTAAGCGCCCAATCCGTCAAGCTTACTTGTTTGGAGATCGATCGCAGCCACCGTGTTGCCGCGTCGGGCTAGGCGATAGGAAAGCCAACCATTGCCCGCACCCACATCCAGGACAGCAAGCGGTCTATCACACGCCTGTTCGAGTGGCACCACGAGTTTCGTCAGCAACGTCCGGAAGCTGGTGGCACGAATCATCCAATCTTGAGTGAAGCGCCCTGTCAGATCCTCAAACGGAAGGGCGCGGTAGTAGGCTGCATCGTCGGCGCCACGCTCCTCGCTTTCCCGCACGTGTGCGTACTCCTGCATAAACTGCTCGTAGTACGCCTTACGCTCTGCTGGCAACAAGCGCCAGATGCCGTGCACAAGGGGATAGCGCGCCCTGTCCGAGGGACAGCAGAGTTCGGTCGCTTCCAGCTGCTCGAGGGGCGTGCCGCAAAGCGGGCAGGCGAAGCGAAACAGTGGAGCCTGTCCACGCTCCTGTGCTCCCCTCATCGTCGCTGCACTATCACGAGGTAGTGATCGTTGAGCCAGGTCCATGGGAAAAATCGTCCGATCTGTTTGTCCACTTTGGCAAGGCGCTCAAACAAGTTTGGCCATCTCTCCACTAGATGGTCGAGGTAAGATGGCGGCAAGAAGGTTCCGATACCGATGGTCCTCACATGGTGGAAGTGCGATGCGAACTCCGAGCGCAACTGGTGCGGTGATGGGTACCACACGCGTATCGTTCGCCCTTTACCAAGATGCGCGTCCACGTCCGATCCTATGCGGCGGAACGCAGTGCGCACCTGGCCGTGAGTCAGATACCAACCGATTTCCCAAGGGCAGAGTGGGCCCATCGGCACGAGTATCACATACCCGCCCGGACGTACCACTCGTGCAAGCATCTTGACTAACGGACGACGCTCGGCAACACAGTTGAGACCTCCGAAGTTGGAGAAGGCACCATCATATTGCCTGACACGTGAAGCATCGCTGGTGCCAAACGTGTCGAGTGAATTCAGATCCAAGTGTGCAAATTGGACGTTTGAGGCGATTTTTGCGGCTTCTACTTTATTTTGGGCTTGCTTGAGCATGTCGAGAGAGACATCTGTAGCCGTGACCCGCACGCCGCGCTTGGCTAGCCAGATGGCATCCTCGCCCGTGCCACAATTGAGCTCGAGGATGTGGTCGCCCGCTCGAAAGGTTCTTGCGAGATAATCATGTACCATCTCGCGTAGCCAACGCCCCAGGCGCCGCGTGGTGAAGACGGCGTCATAGCTGCTCGCGGCGGCATCGAAGGGATGAGAGAGTGTTTTCACAAGTTCCTACCCGGTACCCACGATTTCCTGCTCCACCTCATGCTGTGTCAGCATCATTCCCAGGCGGCCGATTTTGGCGTTGACGAAGGTTTTTGCAACCTGTTTAAAACTGCGACTGGAGCCATGCCATTGCTTGTGCAATGCGACCTCGTTTACCATCCATCGAGTGGCGTGGTCGTAGAAGCGACGGGAGCGGCGACCGGCAACGGTGTAGTCGCGATCGGACCCCTCTGCCCACGATTTGGTGGCGACAACACGATCCTCAACCTGCCTGTAGTAAGAGGTGTTCTTGATAGGGTAGGCGACAGTGGTCAGGAAGGTGTCGGGACTAGCGGCCTTGAGACGCTCGACGGTCTCTTCCAGATGCGAGAGCGCCTCGCCCTCATAGCCGAGCATGATGAACATGCCGGCCTGGATACCATATCGTTGCAGCGTGTGGACCATCTCCACCATGCGCGCCGCATCGGTGCGTCGCTGCATCGCGTCGAGAATCTCCTGCGAGCCACTCTCCGCACCGACCCAGATCCGATAGCAGCCCATCTCGGCCAGCGTCTGGATGACCTTCTCGTTGAGTCGATCTTCCCGCGAGATCGTCTCGAACGGACGCCGGATGCCGCGCCGCTTGAGTTCAGCCGCATACTCGTAGAGCCAGCGGTGGTGGATGGTAAAGACGTCGTCGGCGTACCAGAGCAGGTCGGGATCGTACTCGGCGATGATCGCCTCTACCTCGTCCACCACATTTTGGGCCGTGCGTCGACGGTGGGTGTAGCCGTAGACCGCGTGGCTGCACCACGTGCACTTATAGGGACAGCCGCGTGCCGTGATGAGCGAGACCGCGCCCTGCCCGTGGTGCTCCCGCCATACCCGTATGTACTCATCGATGTCGATTGCAGCCCGGTCGGGGAAAGGTTGGGCGTTCAGGTCGGCAATGTAAGGTCGCGGCGCGGTGTGGATCACCTCCCCATCCGTCTCGCGGTAGACGATACCCTCAATGTGTGCCATTCGGGTTGCCCCATAACGCGCGACGTGGGGGAGCAGTTTCTCTAACGTTACCTCTCCTTCCCCTATCACCACCACATCCGCGCCGTGCGCCAGGAACTCTTCCGGATAGTTCGCGGGGTCTGGCCCACCGACAATCACGGTGCTTCCCTGGGCCTTGCAGATGGGGATGAGCCTCACGACGTTCCGCCGCGTCATCATGTTGGTGTAAAAGCCGACCACCGGTGGTCGCTCCCGCTCCATGTAGGCACGAAAGGCGTCGGGAGTGCTGAAGGTAGAATCGAACAGCGCGACATCAAAGCCCTTGGCCTTCAAGTGGCTGGAGATGTACAGAACGCCCAGCGGCGGGTACGGCTTCATCACCTGTAGCTCATGCGGATCCTCACGGAGGAAGTAGCCGTGGGTCAGTAAGATATCCATCGGTCTACGATAGCCTCGGTAGTGGCTTCAATCGCTCCACGACCACCTTCTCGACCGGCACTGTGTAGAAGTCACGCTTACAGCGCCAACGAGCGATTTTTTGGAGGGGCCAGCGCAGCCACGTCTCGGGGCCCCATGCGAAGCGGTTGTAGAACTTGAAACGCTCGATTAACTCATACGTATCCGGCGTGACCCAGGGACCGGAGGAGCCGATGTAGTCAAAGTGCGCCCACTCTTCCAAGGTCCTAGGTAACTGGTACCCCTGGCGTACCACCTCCTCGGTGATACGCGAGCCAGGGTAGGGCTTGAAGTAGAAGATCGGTGTCTCGAACGTGGGGCTCATGGCACGCAGCTGCTTGACCAGCGCCACCGTTGCCTGGATGCTCTCCTCCGTCTCACCTGGAAAACCGACGATGAAGGGGAAGATGGCCCCAATCCCGTGGCGCACGCACTTCTCTGCGCTGTCGAGGATCTGCTCGATGGTCACATCTTTGCTCATCCAATCCAGCATCTCCTGGGAGCCGGACTCCACGCCGATCATCACTCGCCGTAATCCAGAGCGCGCACACAGCTCAAGCACCTCGTCCGACAGCCGGAACCCCTGGTCGGCACGCAGCGTGCCGGTCCAGGTGAACTTCAGCCCTCGCCGCAGGAACTCCTCCGCGATGCTGACGACCCGTTTCTTGTAGGTGAAGAAGGTCTCATCCTGAAAGGCCAGGTCCTCGAAGCGATAGCGGTGCCAGAGGTGGGCTATCTCCTCCCCCATCCGCTCGGGATCCAGGCCGACCCATTTTCGGTTGTAAACGAAGGGGTCGGCGCAGAAGGCGCAACGGAAGTGGCAACCGGTGGAAGAGATGTAATCCAGCTGGCGCTGCTCCTTCAAACGATAGTATCGCTCGACGGGAATCAACGTGTAATCGTGAGCAGGGAGATCGTTCATCCCGACGAGCGGACGGGGCGGGTTCTGGGTCGGCTCGCCGCCCACTCGACTCGCGGTTCCCCATATACCCTCCAGCGCTCCCCCGTCCGCCAGCCGCTCCACGATTTCCGCAAAGGTCACCTCCCCTTGCCCCTGCACCGTCACGTCAATCGTAGGCTCGGCCAACGTGTCTGCGGGGAAGAGCGACGGGTGCCAGCCTCCCCAGATGGTGGGCAAGGATGGGTACTGCGCCTTGACCACCCGGGTGACGCGCAGGGCATCGCTGAGCGGTTGCCCCGTCAGCACGGTCACGCCGAAGCAGAGCGCATCCTCACACTCACGTAGGACCGTTGCCACTGGATCGCGCTGCAGCCGCCCATCGACGATTCGCACCTCAAAGCGCGCTGTATCGAGTGCGGAACCAATTGCCATGAGCGCGAGTGGCATCGTGTAGAAGACAGCGTCGGGATTGTACAGGACGATCTTATGGCGATTCATGCTACTGCTGGGGGCTTGGCGTTGCCGCTGCTTCTTGATCCATTGCGGGTTCGAGCGGTCCAAGGGCGTTTGGCGATCCTGCTTCGAGTTGGTTCAGCTTGCGACGTGCCAAGGGGAGTGTAACCGTGTGATAGAGCATCGCGGCTGCGTGACGGAGGTGCGCTTGCTGGAAATCGCCGGGTTGACGGAAGAGCTCCTTCAGGTTGCGCCAAGATTTGCGGGCGCGGTACTCTTTGTGCAGCACGGTGTGAAGCTGCCGGTAGAACTCCGTGGTGAATGGCCCCTCATAGAGCATCGCGAGATCGCTGGAATCCTTCCAGTTTTGCTTCGTGCCTAGCTGATCCTTGACACGCTCGTGGAACGTGGTACCCGGAAGGGGGTAGGAGACAGACATGCCGATATCATCCGGCTCGCATTCCCGCACCATCTGCAGCGTCTGCTCGATATCCTCTCGCGTCTCGCCGGGATAGCCAAACTGGAGAAAGAACCCCACCTTGACGCCTACCTCGCGCAGTCGGCGCGCTGCCTCGTAGATCTGCTCGACCTTGGTCCCTTTCTCCATCGCGTTCAGGATTTTCTGGGATCCTGACTCAGCCCCGACCCACACGATCTCGCAGCCTGCTCGTTTCAGGGCAGGAATGTCGTCATCGCGTAGCAGCAGATCCACACGACTGAGACACTTGAATGGTATCTGTACGCTCTCTTGCTCCACGAGGTGCGCGAACCTCGGCCACCACCCCGGCTTCAACCCTACAATATCATCGGCAAACCAGATGTGATCGGGTTGGTATCGTTCCTTAAGCCACTTTAGCTCGGCAACCACGTTCTCCGGACTACGCACATTGTACCGTTGGCCCCAGATCGGCTTCGCACACCAGTTGCAGTGGTAAGGACAGCCCCGCGTCGTTACCATGTTCATCGAATAGTAGCCGTGGCGCTCATACCATAGCGCTTTGTATCGTTCGACGTCCACCAGATCCCACGCGGGAAAAGGGAGTGCATCGGGATTCTTGATATCACGGCGTCTTGGATTGCGAACAGGCTGATAAGATGAATCCGAGGCAGTCTCACGGTAGGCGAGCCCTGAAATCTCTGAGAGGTGCACGCTCGTGCGCCCCACCAGGCGGTCCATCAACTCGCCGAGCGTCTCTTCCCCCTCGCCAAGCAAGACAAAGTCAGCTCCCTGCGCCAGATAGCTCTCAGCGTGGTCCGTAGCATCGGAGCCACAGACAATGACGGTACAGCCACGCTGACGTGCCATATCGATCATCGTGTAGGCGGCCTCGCGCATGCGAAGAAGGCACATCTTGGAGAGGTAATTGAAGTTGTCCTCATAAATCACCGCAACGTGCGGGCGTTCCCGCTCCAACGCCTGCTCCCACTCTGCTTCCGATTCGGCCAGCATGGCATCGAAGAGCCCAACATTGTACCCCCTCTCGCGAAGGTAACTCGCCGCGTAGAGTGTCCCTAGCGGCGGGTACGGCTGCATCGCCGCCCAGAGCTTCGGATCGAAACGAAGGTAATAGGATTGGCCAAAAAGAATATGGCTCATCTTGCTGTCCTTGAACTACTCCGAACTCACCTGCTGGTCACTATTATCCATGAGGCCATCCAGCGTCTGCAATCGCTCCTGGTATGCGTTCATGATGCGCTGTCCGTGCCCATCAAAATGCCCCTTACACCAATCAACAGTGAAGTTGGCTTCGACATGAGTATTGTATTGGTGGCTGAATTTGCGAACCTTCCGGATCATCTCCCAGCGCTCAAGCCACATCCCAGGCGTTGTACGCAGGGTCACTTCCACCAGTCGTTTGACTGACTGAAGGGGAACAACTTTGTCGAACCGCCTGGGCGCGCCCTGGGCGTTTGGAAGGTAATCCTCCGTCCATTCGTTGAGCTGTCGCATAACGCGATAGGTTGCAAAGCCAGCGATCGGCACCATCTGCACGAGCTCACGGGCCGCAAAGAGATTCTGCTCCTCCAGTAACAACGCCCGTTCCGAAAGGAAGTAATTCGGACAGACGACCGCGCCGCGTCGCGCGGCCAGACGCACGACAGAGATCACCATCAGGCGACAGAGCCAAAGTCGCCCCGGTTCGGTAACAATAAGATAGTCGATGTCAGCATCGAGGTCCACATTGTCGGCTGCCAGGGCACCGGTCACCGTCACCATCCGCACGAAGGGAATGGCTGCAATCGCTTGACCGTAGTATAGCGCTCGCGGCCACAGCTGTGCTGCCACCGTTGCGCGCCGTCTCCGTGTCTCAACGATTGATTCCCGTCCCGGAAGTGTGTGGTAGCCCTCCCTGCAGATCAAGAATCCCCTGCCTGCTAACGCGAGGAGCGACGTTCGGACATCATCAAACGTCGCTGAGACAGCAACCAGGTAACGATGCACCTCTTCCGACGTGAGGGGGTAGTCAAATACATCGGCGTAGGCAAGCGCCTGCATGATCGCACGCTCAACAGCCGAGCGAGTCGTATTGGCAAGGGCGGCGCTCTCCTGTCGAGGAGAGAGTCTCGAAATTGCGGAGCGGGCGGAAGCCATATAGCTACTCCGATAGTAGCAGGTGGAATCAGCAGGTCAGGTGACCTGGACCATCATCCCCTATTATAACGATATGGAAGAAACTCAAAATTCCTGGAAGATTAGAGCAGTTCATTCACGTGGCGGCGCCCCGCATAACCCGTGTGCAGCTCATGCCACCACTCCACCTGCTGCTCCCCGAACTGCCAGCACAGGTAGATGTCCCGTCCTCGGTGCAGCGCAGGGAAATCACACAGACCGCTCTCCGGGTCCTTCACCTCTACTCCCAGCTTGTTAATTTCCTGGAGCAACGATTCAAAGCGAAGGAACTCCAGATACATCTGGCTGGCGGTTGCACTTCCACTTCCGGTTTCGCTCTTCTCCAGCACCCTCACGACTTCCGGTCTCAATCTCATGATTCGATTGTAGGCTTCGATCAGCTTTGCAACGAGACCCTCTACCGTCGGTAGCATCTCATTCGCTTCCTCGACCGTGAAGTAGCGCATGCTCTTGCCTCCCGGGTGCTGGTAACAGTCGGTTCCCTAATGATAAAGGGTTTTGTCGCATGAGGCGAATGATGCTTGAAACCTCGCGTGCTGTCCCTCGTATAGCTAAATGTTGTCGGTGCTGCTTGTCGCAGCCAGGGCATTCGTGTATCATCCCTTTAATGGGAGAGGACCGCTTACCAGTCGAACAAGAAAGGACAATGTCATGGGTTTAATTTCTCGTTGGATAGCGCTCATCAAGGCGAAGATGAGCCAACTGTTGGAAGGGGCGGAGGATCCCTCCACTGCATTGGACTACTCCTATCAACGCCAGCTGCAACTTCTTCAGGATGTCAAGCGCGGGATCGTGGAGGTCACCACCTCGCGGCGCCGGCTTGATCTGCAGGCAGCCAAGCTGCGTGAGAATGTGGCGAAGCTAGAGGGTCAGGCGCGAACTGCCCTGGAACAGGGCCGCGAGGATCTGGCCCGGCTCGCACTGCAGCGCAAGCAGGCCGCACAGATGCAGCTTACTGATCTCGACAACCAGATCGCGTCCCTCGAGCAGGAACAGCAGAAGCTACAGGATGCCGAGATGCGGCTCCGCACGAAGGTCGAGGCCTTCCGCACTCGGAAAGAGAGCATCAAGGCGCAGTATAGCGCGGCCGAAGCACAGGTTCGTATTGGGGAGGCGGCGACAGGGTTGAGCGAGGAGATGGCCGACATCGGTCTCGCCATCGAACGGGCGGAGAACAAGACCGAGCAGATGCGGGCGCGTGCGCTAGCCATCGACGAACTGGTACAAATTGGCACGTTGGAAGATCATATCGGTGGTGACGTACTCGACCGTGAGCTCGCGCAACTCACGGCGGGGAATGAGATCGATCGCGAGTTGGAGGCAATGAGGCGACAGATTGCGGGACCCAAGCAAACCCCGCAGTTGTCTGCTGGCGAAGAGGAAGAGAATGTCGATGAGGGAGGTGAAGCATGATCGTGCGCATCTCGACGGAGGGACAGTATCGCCTCTCAAGCGCGTTGCTAGATGAGGTCAACGATATGGACAACGAGCTCGTGGAGCGTATCGCAGATTGCGAGGAGGCTGAGTTCCGCGAGCGTTTCGACAAGATGCTCGAGCTCGTTAGAAGCCAGGGGGAGCAGGTACCCGCGGACGAGCTCGTGGAGTCACACGTGATCCTGCCGAGCCCCGACATAACCCTCGAAGAAGCCCGGAAGTTCTTCACAGGAGATGGATTGTTTCCAGACTGAGAAGTTCTTCTTTACCGTACCACTCTGGAGCGCTATCTAGGCAGGAACACAGCGAAATCAAAAAGGGGACCCGTTTACAGGGTCCCCTTTTGGCTGATAGCGATCGCACGCCAAGGGCAACCCTTGTGGTTGCCCCTACAAGTACGTTGTCTTGTTAGGGTAGTTCTTCGATGATAGCGATCAAGCGGCCCGGTCCATCACGGAGGGCAGTTGGTTCCCCATCCGGTCAAAGAGTAGTGGTTCGGCTTTGCCATCGATGACAGCACCACTAATCTCGACGCGTCCAATCTCTGGATGCGAGGGAATCTCATACATGACATCCAGTAGAACGGATTCGATGACCGTGCGGAGGCCCCGCGCGCCAGTCTTGAGCTTCAGTGTCTCTCGTGCGGCAGCCCGCAAGGCATCCTCGGTCAGTACCAGATCCACATTATCCATCGCAAAAAGCTTCTGATACTGCTTGACGAGTGCATTCTTCGGCTCTATGAGGATCCGCATGAGCGTCGGCTCGTCCATCTCGTCTACGCTGACTGCAACAGGTAGACGTCCGACAAACTCAGGGATCAGGCCGAACCTCATCAAGTCATCGGCCATCACGTGCTGGAGCGGGTTCAACTCCTTGCTTTCTTTCTGTTCCTCCCGCCGAGCTGTGCGGAACCCAATCGACCCCTTCATGCCCATCCGCTCCTCGATGACCTTACCCAGCATATCAAAGGCGCCACCACAGATGAAGAGAATGTTCGAGGTATCGATCTGGATGAACTCCTGGTGCGGGTGCTTGCGACCGCCCTGGGGTGGAACATTTGCCACGGTGCCCTCGATGAGTTTGAGCAGGGCCTGCTGCACCCCTTCGCCACTTACATCACGGGTGATGGAAGGATTGTCCCCAGACTTTCGGGCAACTTTGTCAATCTCGTCAATGTAGATAATTCCCCGTTCGGCACGTGTCAGGTCGAAATCGGCTGACTGGATGAGCTGGAGCAGAATGTTCTCCACATCCTCACCCACGTATCCTGCCTCGGTCAGGGCCGTTGCATCAGCGATACAGAAGGGCACATCTAGAATACGAGCAAGTGTCTGCGCGAGTAATGTCTTGCCGCAACCCGTCGGGCCAAGGAGCAGGATGTTCGACTTTTGAAGCTCCACGTCATCGCCTACTTTGCCTGCTCCGATGCGCTTGTAATGGTTGTAGACCGCGACGGAGAGCACCTTCTTTGCACGCTCTTGACCGATGACGTATTGGTTCAGGCGGCGGTAGATCTCCCGTGGCGGCAGGAGCCGGCTAGGGAGCGGCTGGGCGCGCGGAAGAGGCGCCTCTTCCTCTTCCAGAATCTCCTTGCACAGATCAACACATTCATCGCAGATGTAAACGGAATTCGGACCAGCGATAAGACGACTGACCTCATCTTGTTCGCGATTGCAGAAGGAGCAGAACTGGTTACCCGTGCTACGCTTGCCTCGTCTAGCCACCTTGTGCCTCCTTGATCTCCTCGATCTGCAGCACCTCATCCACGATACCGTATTCCACTGCACCCTCAGAATCCATATAGTAAGCGCGGTCGGTATCCGTCTTGATGCGCTCCAGTGGCTGGTTGGTGTTTTCCGCCAGAATCCGGTTCAGTAAGGCTCGCTGGCGTAACAGCTCTTGCGCCTGAATCTCCACCTCCACCGCCTGACCTTGCGAGCCACCGAGTGGCTGGTGAATGTGGATCGTCGCATTCGGCAAGGCATATCTTCGCCCCTTCGCGCCAGCAGATAGGATCACAGTACTAACATTTGCCGTGAGCCCTACGGCGATAGTCGAGACAGGTGAACTGATGGCATTCATGGTGTCCAAAATCGCCAGGCCTGAGTAGATCGAGCCGCCCGGCGAGTGAATGAACATTTGAATCTCACGCTCAGGGTTCTCCCGCTCAAGGAAGAGCAACTGTGCAACGATCAGGTTCGAAATCTGGTCGTTGATAGGGGTCCCCAGAATCACGATGCGCTCCTTGAGCAACAGCGAATAGATATCGTACGAGCGCTCGCCCCGCCCGGTCGACTCAATGACCATCGGGATCAGGCCATCAATGAATTGGCTCACAGCGTCCTCCGAGATTGGTTCATGTACGGTTCAACTTGGGAAACGTACTGGGAAATGTAACATGCTAGTTGTAGCGCGGAGTGCGACGCGACGCAAATCATCCGCTTGCACTTCACGCTACCGCTAACGGTACCAGTGAACGATACGCCTCACCACTCGTTACTCGACAGCCGTCTCATCTGGCACAGTGCTGACGACTGCTTCCGCCGAGGACTCAACATCGAGATCGGCTACGTGCTCCTGGAGCGCTTCTTCTCGGGCAGGCTCCTCAAGCAGATCGGGCGCTTCCACTTCCTCCACTTCCTCCTCCTCGACCTCTGGGAATAGGGGCGGCTTCTCCTCGCCCGTGACCTCATGGTGGAGTTCATACAGCGCCTTACGGGTGAGAAGGCGGCCCCGTACCTGGTCCATATCCTCCTCATTCGCTTGGATCCGCTCGCGGAGCGATCGAGCCGTGTCGGGATCATAAGCCGAGAGGATCAGAGCCAATTCGCGCTCGACCTCTTCCTCTGTCACTGTGATATCGTGCTGCCTCACATACTCGCTGAGAACCAGGGAGCGGCGCACAAACTCCTCGGCCGCATCCCACAGATCGTCCTCAAGCTCCTCACGTGTCTGCTCGATCGATTCTAGATACTGATCGAGTGTAATTTTGTACGGCTTCAGTTGCCGCTCGATGCTCTCGATACGGCGCCCCACCTCGTACTCGACCATGAAGTCCGGGTAGAGAAGTTCCGACTCATCGACGAGCCCGTCAAGGGCAGCCTCGATCTGGCGGCCAAACTCCTCGTCCTCGGCTTCCGCTGTGAGGCTGGTGCGGATGCGCTCACGCAATTCCTCCAGGGTCCCGAAATCACCTACCTCCTGGGCAAACTCATCATCCAGTTCCGGCTCGCGGCGCTTCTTGAGGTCAAGGAGGGTAATCTTGTAGAGCACCGTTCGGTTACGGAGCCGCGCCTCCGGCCACTCAGCAGGATAGACGACGGGGACCTCCTTCACCTGGTTGACCATCATCCCAACCATCTCATCGCGCAGGTCAGGCTCCGGACGTGGTTCTGCCTCACCCTCCTCTTCCTCCAAGGTGCGCCGATCCACCAAGGTAACTTCGACACCCTCCTGCTCCTCCAAGGTCGTACCATCCATCATCTGGCCAACCAGGTCGATCGTAACCTGGTCGCCGTACTCGGCCGGTCCCAAGCTTGGCTCAAGGGTGGCGCGCTGCCTGCGGAGGTTCTCCAGCACCTCGTCGACTTGTTCCTGCTCGACAGCAACCTCTTTTGGGTCGAGCGAGATGTAGCTTGGATCACCCAGCTTGACTACAGGCTCAGTGGGCACCACAAAGCGGAACGTGAGTGGCGATGTATCTTCAAGGTGTGGCTCAATAGGGAAAGGACGATAGGGCTCCACCTCGGCCTCATCGAGCGCCTCACCTAGCACGTCTGGCAGCAGTTCCTCTATCGCCTCCTGCATCAGAGCTCTTTCGCCCACCGCTTGTACGACGAGATGATAGGGTGCCTTGCCCCGACGGAAGCCCGGGATGTTCACATCTCTGCCGACCTTCTTGGCGGCCGCTCGCATCGCCTGCTCGACACGAGCCTCATCCACCTCAACCGTTAGTTGTACCTGGCAATTACCAAGATCTTCTTTTTGAACTTTCAAAGCCGACTCCTTTCAATCGGCACAAGCCGACTGTTAACGATTATATCAGGTTAAAAAGGGGCGACAAAGCGCTATTGCAGCTTTGTCTGCCACCGCGCGGAACAGAAACCCTGCCCTCTTCTTCGACCATGATAAGCAACAAAAAGGCCCGCGCGCTGCGCAGGCCCCAGTTGGCATAGCCGTGGTAGTGCAACGCAGATTTTACCCGGCAGTGCTCCCACGTCAACCTTTACAACAAACAAGAGCGGCTGCCTGGATGGGCAGCCGCTCTTGTCTAATGAAGGACGACCCGCTTACTCCTTCACAGTCCATGATTGAACTGGCGCTGGCTCCTCTTCCTCCTCGTCGCGCTCATGTCCGTTAAGTGAGTCAGGCACAGGGACAGATGGCTCTGGCACCTCGACATCTCCCCAAACCTCGGCCAGCGACTCGGCACTGAGGGTCTCGTGCTCCAGGAGCCTGTTAGCCAAGCTGTCAAGCAGGTCTCGGTGTTCGGTGAGAAGGTCGATTGCCTTCTGATGCGCCTCCTCGACCAGGCGACGGGTGGCCTCGTCAATCTTCGTTGCCAGGCCCTCGCCGATCTCGCGATTCTGGGTCATCTCATAGCCGAGGAAAGGATTGTCGTTATCGCTGGGCAGCGCCAGGACGCCTAACTCCTCGCTCATACCCCACTTGGTCACCATGCGACGAGCGAGCTTGGCCGCCTCTTTGAGGTCATTCTGGGCACCTGTGGTGATCTCACCGATCGCGATCTCCTCGGCCGCACGCCCACCCATCATCACGATAAGCCGTCCCATCAGGTAGTGACGAGGATAGTTCAAGCGGTCATCGATAGGTAGCTGGTACGTTACACCAAGTGCCTGCCCACGCGGGATAATAGTTACCTTGTGAACCGGGTCCGTCCCTGGAGTGAGTCTGGCGACAAGCGCGTGCCCTGCCTCATGATAGGCGATCACCTTCCGCTCGTGTGGGTCCATCAGCCGGGGGCGCTCCAGACCAAGCATGAGCTTGTCCAGAGCGGAATCGAAGTCTTCACGGGTGATGCGGAGACGGCCAGAACGCGCCGCGTGAAGAGCAGCCTCGTTTGCTAGGTTCGCCAGATCCGCACCCGAGAAGCCGGGGGTGGCACGCGCGAGCACGGAGAGGTCAACATCACTCGCCAGCGGCTTGCCCTTCACGTGTATCCGCAAGATCTTCTCGCGCCCTTCACGGTCGGGCAACCCAACGGTGACCTGGCGGTCGAAGCGGCCCGGACGGAGCAAGGCCGGATCCAGTACATCTGGACGGTTGGTCGCAGCGATGACGATGACGTTGGCCTTGTCCTCAAAGCCATCCAACTCGACCAAGATCTGGTTCAGCGTCTGCTCCCGCTCGTCATTCCCGCCGCCCATACCAGCGCCGCGACGGCGGCCGACCGCGTCGATCTCGTCAATGAAGATGATCGCGGGCGACTCTTTCTTCGCCCTCTCGAACAGGTCGCGCACGCGGCTCGCGCCGACGCCGACGAACATCTCGACAAACTCACTGCCGGAGATATTGAAGAAGGGAACTCCCGCCTCCCCTGCAACGGCACGCGCCAGCAGCGTCTTACCGGTTCCCGGAGGGCCTACCAGCAGCACACCACGCGGGATCTTCGCACCGAGCGCGATATATTTCTCCGGTTGGCGCAGGAAATCAACGACCTCGACCAATTCGCGCTTCGCCTGCTCCTCGCCGGCAACATCGCTAAAGGTGACGGTCGGGGTCTCCTCGTTAAAGCGCTCGGCTTTGGACTTGCCGAACTGGAAGATGCCCCCCTGCGCCTGCCGCATGGAGCGGCTGGACCACACGAGTAGACCAATCAGGAGCAGGAACGGTAATGTATTGATAAGAAGCGTCAGCAGGAAAGATGTGCCCGGGGTTTCGGCACGGATCTCCACCTCGTTGGCCCGTAGCAGCGGGAGCAGATCCGGATCTTCCACTGCCGGGATCGTCGTGGTGAACTCTTCAAACTGTTCCGCGTCCTCCGCGGAGGCAGCTGCTCGCACCCACTCCCCATCCTCCGTCCGACGCCACGATTGCGCCGTCTCGAATCTGCCCTCGACCTCATTGCCGGTAATCATTACCTCTTCTACGTTGCCACTTTCCACCTGCCGGATGAAGTCGCTGTAGGGGATATCGACAACGCCGACATCGCCCGCGAGAAAGAGGCTGTAGGCATTCCAGGCCAGCAAGGCAAAGAGCAGCAGGAGCCAGATACGAAAGCTGTTGCGAGGCCATCCTTGACGTGCGTTCGAAGGATCCTTATCGTCTTGTTTGTCAGGATCACGTCGGTTGTCCGAGGGACCTAAACTCATCAGCGGTTCTCCAATCCATCATAAAAAGCAGTTTGCGAAACGTAAGTCATGTGGAAGTAGATGTGCATGTTACTTCTCATCGTACTGCTTACGTTGCATTCATGGTAGCATGGCCCGTGCCACGCCACATTACGGGAGCCGCTCCCGCAATCTGTTGAAGCCAAAGGTATCGAATACGCGCTCGACACGTTCCCGTTCGTAGTCCAGATGGCAGGCCTCGCGGTCAAATCGAACGCCGGGCACGTCACTCACCAGGCACGCCAGGCGATAGCTCAACCACGCGGCATCGCGGCCCGCCTTGAGTGCGTTTCGAGCACGTGTCGAAGGAACCTCCTCTAGATTGTGGTAGATCGCATCCAGAGAACCAAATTGCTGGAGGAGCTTCATCGCCGTTTTTTCTCCTACCCCGCGCACGCCCGGGATGTTATCGCTGGGATCCCCCACCAGTGCTTTGAAGTCGGCCACCTGCCTCGGTTCGATCCCCCATCGTTCCCGGAGCCGGTCGGCGTCGTAATGCTCCGCCTCACTCATCGATCGCGTGGGGTAAAGGATGGTTGTGCGCGGCCCGATAATGCCAAATAGATCGCGATCGCCACTAAGCACAATAGTGTGAACATCCGCTTCCTCATGGGCTTGCCGTGCCAGCGTCGCGATAACATCGTCTGCCTCGTACCCATCCACACCATGCATGGGGATCGCCATGGCCTCCAAGGCCGTACGGAGCCGCTCTACCTGCCGCCCCACATCGTGGTCGATCTCTTGGCGCCCGTCTTTGTACTCGGGATAGATCTCCTCCCGGAAGGGACGTCCCTCATCAAACACCACGGCGACGAGATCCGGTTGCAGCTCCGCTATCTGGCGAAAGAGGATGGAGAGGAAGCCATACACCGCGTGGATTGGCTCCCCCTCCGGATCCCTGAGCGAATCGGGCAGCGCGTAATAGGCCCGAAAAGCGATCGAGTGACCATCGACAAGCAGGAAGGTTTGCATGATTCCTTAGTCCTTTAGGAAGCTCATTTCCCGGTAGCGTAAAGCGTAGACCGTAAAAGGTAAAACGTAAAACGTAACCCGGTGCAAGAGAGGGTCCGGGTTAATAGTGTCTGCTCTATCAACAGACGCAGTTCCAAAGAAAAGGGGCACGGCGCGCCGTGCCCCTTTCTGAACGCCTCCCAAACGAAGAACCATTCGACATGCGGTTCTTCGTCAGAGCTAGATCGCTTCTACGGGTGGTCGATCGCTTCCGCCTCTTCAGGCGCTTCGGATGACGTCGTATCTGTCTTTTTCTTTGCTTTCTCTCTGTTCTGTGGAGCCCGTCTTTTGGCTTCGGCTAATTGTTGCTCTAGCTCTACCGTCTTCTCTTCCAGGTGGAACAGACGATCCTGCCAATTCTGGAACTGCCCCACCTCCATCAACACTGCAACGGCCTTGCCATATTGGGTGATAACGAGGGGGCGTTGGGTTTCCTGAATCTTGGTAATCTGCTGGGCGGCCCGCAGCCGAAGCTCTGAAATGGGAAGCACATCCTCAACGAGGTCAATGCGGGTCACCATGTTACATCCTTTCGTAACAACTTGGGCAATAAAGATGGCGAAAGTATATCACAGCTCTTTCTCTACCGTCAACCTTGATGAAAATCTTTATGTAAAACTTTGGTCCTTTTATTAACGAAATTTGGTACGATATACGGTAAGCCGGACCTCGCCGCTACAGGTAGTAGCAAATAGCTCCCCCATCATTGACTGATGCGAGCGAATCACTGCTGGCATGAGATATGCCGAGAGAATTTGTGAAAACGGCGTGCGGCAGTCGGATTAGACCGTCTAGCACAGAAACAGGAGAAGCGATGGCAACACCACTTGAGGAAACGACAAGAGAGTTAATTGCTCAACTGACAGAGCAACTCGCCCAGAACGAGGACGCGGAGAGCGCGATTGATGTTTACAAGCGGGCCAACTGGATTATTAGCCAATTGGATGAGGTCAAAGACTCCGCTTTGGAGCTTGCCCAACAAGACATGGAAGCGCGGGGACTCGAGCACTTGAAGACCCCGGCTGGCTCTGCTGGGTGGACGGAGCCCAGGGCGAGACAGCTGAACGAGCAGGCGTGGATGGCCGCCCTAGCACAGGAACCCCGCTTCATGAGACTACAACGGGAGTTTGACGCGGCCGAGGCAGCATTACGACAAGCCCAGGAGCCCTATCAGGCATTGACGGAGTCGCGGTTTTTCATCCGATAGTGACAGCGTTATCTCTCGCTCGACAAGAATGGTACCGGCAGCAGTACAGAGCGCGCCATCCTGATTGGCGTTCAAGCGGGGAGTTGTACGAAGGCATCGTCCGGCGTCATCTCTATGGGGAGGAGTCATCTCCTAGAACTGATTGTACCATCCTGGACCTTGGCTGTGGCGCAGGTGGGGTGATCGAGCTGTTCAGCCAGGATGCAAAGGTAGCCGTCGGCTTTGACCCTGACCTGTCCTCTCTTCTGCGGCATCGCGACCCAAGGGTTCGCCTTGTCGCCGGGTCAGGGGAGGAGTTGCCGTTCCCAGCGGAGTATTTCGATCTGATCATCTCCTCCTGGACATTAGAGCATGCCCGCGCCCCCTCACTCCTCTTCTCCGAAGTCGCACGTGTTCTCAAGCCGCAGGGGCACTTTGTTTTTCTAGCGCCGAACGCCAGCAGCCCGATCGCTATATTGAACCGCCTCGTGCCAAAGCTAATGCAGGGGACCCTCGTACGCTGGCTTTATGGACGTACCGAAGAAGACACCTTCCCCACCGTTTACCGGGCCAACACGGTGGAGATCATCGATCGGTTGGCAACAGCTGTTGGGCTACAACAGGTCCGGCTCCAGACGGTGAGCGATCCGACCTACCTAGCCTTCAGCGACACCCTATTCCGGCTCACTGTTTTTCTTGAACAGTTCCTCTCGCCAGCCCGCTATGTTCACATTGTCGGCGACTATGTCAAGCGTACTTGACGAGGACACTCCATCTGCTAGGCGTTCTCCCTCTAGCTTAGTCACGGGTCGGTTGTCTTGTTCTAGTAATGGTTCAGAGGAGCATTATGCGTAGAAAAAAGTCTCCACGCCGCACTTTGATTTACGAGGTGGATCTACATGGGATGACGTGGGATGAAGCGGAGCGGCGACTGCGTGCGGCTCCTCGTGAGGCAGCGCGTAGGAAGAGCCGCATCCTCAAAATCATTCATGGTTGGGGTCGCACGACGGGTTCCAGCGTGCTCCAAGAACGTGTTCGATCATGGTTAGCCAGATCCCCCTTCTCCTTTCGCGCCGTTATTCCGGGCGAAGCGTACACAATCTACAACGAGCAGACGGTCCAGATGCGCGACGAGATCGGCCAGTTCCCTGACACCGATTTGAATGCCGACAATGCGGGTGTGACTATTGTCTGGCTGCGGTAACCGATATCATCCCGTGGCGGCGTGACCATACACACTGTGCCACACGCGCATTCGAGGGATACTACTAGCTCCTACGAGAGGGTAGAGCACGGATTACAGGATTACGCGGATCTGTCGCGTGCGGGGTGAGGCGTGGTTCGCGACAGGCAGGCTGCGGGGAGCGGGGAGCGGGGAGCGGGGAGTGGAAGGATGAAGGAGGAGGGATGAAGGATGAAAGAGGAGGGATGAAGGATGAAAGAGGAGCTCACGCAAAGACGCAAAGGGGCGTCGAGGTGTAGACTGGAACCGGCCTGGTCTACACTTCTACGGTCTACACTCCCGGTTGTCGATGGTGCGGGCCAGATAGTGACGATTTTGCGAACGCTGGAGAATTACCGAACTGAGGACACATCGCCGGAACGGGAGGGATGAGTATAATTAGGGCGAAGGGAGTAGGAGGACCTGTCAAAGTGAGAAGGGATTCTTGCAAACGTGAAAGCGCGATTCCAGAGAGTGTCTCATGCCGCGGTATGACCTGTTCCACGACACGGTTCGTGCTGCCCTGCTGAAAGACGGATGGACGATCACCGATGATCCCTTCCTGATTGAGTATAAAGGCTTTCGTCTACAAGCTGATTTGGGAGTGGAGAAGTTGTTCGCGGCGGAGAAGGAAGAGCGGAAGATTGTGGTCGAAGTCAAGGTGTTCGGCAGCCCATCGCTGGTGAACGAACTTCAAAAGGCTATTGGTCAGTACGTGATGTATCGCACCTTTCTCAGGAACATCGCACCGGAGCGTGCACTGTTCCTTGCAATACCACAACTCATCTATCAGGACTTTTTTCGGCAAGAGGCGATCCAGGAAGTGATCGGCGAGCATCACCTGAGCCTACTTATTTTTGACCCCGAGACCGAGGAGGTGATACGATGGATAAGCTAGCCCGCTATCAGCAGATTCTGCAGCAGCTTGTCACGCGTCATGCCGAACTGAAGCCGAGTCACGGTCAAATTGAAAGCTTCGCAGTCTGCGACCCGATGAACCAGCAGTACTTGCTGCTGGATGTGGGTTGGGACCGGACGGGGCGGGTGCATGCGGTGGCCTTTCATGCACGGCTTCATGATGGCAAGATATGGATTGAATGGGATGGGACGGAGCCGAGCCTCACGGAAGAACTGATGGCGGAGGATATTCCTGGGGAGGATATTGTCCTGGCCTTCTATCGCCCGGAGTACCGTGTCCTGGCCCAGTTAGCCGAGGGTTGAAAGGCGATCCGGGCTGACGCTGATCTCCATATACTACTCGATTAGGCACTTCGGGGCAGGCCCTACCTGGATAGCGGAATTGACTATTAGCTGCAGAGGGGCGGAGGGAAGCGCGGGATAGAGTACGGAGGATAGAGGACGGATTACAGTGACCCGTCCTGAATATACTTGACATCAGAGTCCCTATGGAAGTGGAGGAAAGATGTCGAAAGAGTACATGAAACGCTCTAGGGAGGCCTTCAAGCAGCAAGTGGTGCGCGAGTACGAAGCCGGCAG
>JALZCF010000249.1 GCA_030863245.1 Chloroflexota bacterium | reverse complement strand
AGCAGTCATCCAGGAGAGCATGAAGCTCCCGGCACGCGTGTGGCGGGAGGTAGCGAGGGTGATCACCAACTGATTGAGCACATCTCGTCCAATGAGCGGCTCGGCACCCTGTGCGACTACCCGAATGCCGCGCACCACATGGGAGCCAATCTGGATCGTGACGAGATACAGGTCCACCGTGTAGGCCACCCCCGTGACACCACGCATCTGTCGCGTCTCAACGTAGCGTGCGCCAACCGCTCGCAGGATGTCGATCGGGATCATCGTGCCATCCGCCCCGGAATCGACCAGGGCCGTCAGCGTGACGATGGGCGCCTGCTCACCGGCCGCGCGGACGGTCGCCTCGACAACCGCGGCAGGGGGATGGTAGGTCGAATCGTAGGCGCGGGCGTAGCAGCTCACTCGTCGCTTAGAAAGCGTGGAGAACGAAAGTGTAGGGGAGGGGGACCTTCGGGACGCACCTGGCGGATGAGGACTACCTGCTGGGGATAGTGCGCGTCTAGCCGTTGCACCAGCGCGATCTCGTCCCGATCGTGATCGACCACGGCACCACCGTGGATGGCGACGTACTCATCCGGGTACCGCTCCAGCAAGGTGGGATGTAGCGCCTCGAAAGCCGCTTCTTCTTGCTGCATCTGGTCCCGCTTAGCATGGACGTGCAGCGGCGGGAAGGCCCGCACCAGCGTGTCCGTCAGGACATCTTCGATCGATCGGTTCGTTCGCTGGGCCACCTGTGCGGCTTGCTGGTATACCTTATCGGGAACCGATAAGTGGATTTGTACGCCCATCGCGTGCCTCCGTTGAAAGGGATACCTTGTGTGTATTATAGTGGTCAACAGATGGGATCCTAGTTGCCCAAGCACAAGACGACGCGCGGCACACAGATGGTGCGCCGGATCATGACAAACCCTCCTGGAAATCCTTCGCGCCTTTGCGTCTTTGCGTTGGACAGAACGGCAACATCACGCCACGCCGCCAAGCCAAGGCGCAAAGGACGGGCAGTTTGGAACCTTGGGCAGATCACCTTTGACCAGCAATTCAAGGGGTTGGTGCTATGAGTCTGGACGGCGACGAGTCAGGATATGCTACCACTAGGGTTCGTGGGAGCCAGCCGTCTCTGAGATCTGTCTATCAATCACCTATCTGCGTAACGTTGCGGTTGGTCGTTTCTGCTTGGACCCGCTCCCGCGTCCGCCGGTACTCCTCGCGATCCTTGATCCGCGCGTGCGCTTGACCGATCACGAAGGTGGGACGAGTCGGCAGCGGCACGTCGCCGATGGTCGGATTTCCCAACAGTCAGGCCGCTCTCATCCTTCGCAAGAAGAGGGCAAACGCGATGGCAAAGCCGCTGAGAATGAGCACATTCAGCCACTCCAACGGCGCGAGCCCTTCAAAGAGGATTCCCCACAGGATGACCAGAGCTCCCAGAGCAGACCACACAATCTCCATGATGACAACGATTCGCACCCGCACTCGGGCTTTGCGATTGCTTCATGATATGCCTGCCCTATATAGGAATCGTAATGACGCGGAGGGTAGACCGCAAGCGTGCGTAGGAATGATGCAAGGACGCCAAGAACGGAAGTAATGCTTGGCGGTGTGGCGCGTTAGCGAGAGGCAGGGCGGGGGAGAGAGCGCGGATGGCAGTCGGAGAGGAAGTAGAAGGTCACATCGGAACCGCCAGCGCACCCGCCGTCATATCTCTCGGTAACGGGCGCCAGGTGTAATGCCGACGGCGCCATGCTGGTGGAATTCTGATTGGCTCGCCCTTGGGCGTGTCAGCCTCACGTAACCCTGCTTGCGCAGTTCTTCCAGAATCTCAGTCAGTGCGTCCGCCGGCACCTCATGGCCTGCGTCGATAAGTTGCTGGTGGATATCCCCGCTCCACACACTCTCATGCTGCTCAAAAGCGGCGGCAATCATGGTTCTCACTAGGGCGCGCAGTCGGTTGTCATCCATTAGGATCCTTCGTTTCTGTTAGGATAGATCATACAACAGCCGAAGCCGCTGGTTGAGTGACAGGTTTGAGGCAAGGAAAGACTATTGGAGTCACATCAATTGTGGCACAATGAGCCGTGCTCGCAACTCAACCGTCACCAAACGGGTTGGACAGATGGAGGTAACAGAGGTCACAAGCCAGCACGGTGCTTATGGAAGTTTGACATAGCTCAGATACCTGATATAGTTAAGAGGTGAATCAGAACCTATATTCGTGCCGGACAGTCCGTACCGAGGTGCCTTGCTCTTCGAGTCCTGACGTGCGCCAGTGTGAAACGCAGTAGTACGATCACACCTTATTCATTTTTGGCTCACGAAGGAGTAACTCATGAGCAACCGTATCAACGGTACCGTAAAGTTTTTCAATGGCGACAAGGGCTTTGGCTTCATTGCCCCGGAGAATGGCGACAAGGACGTCTTCGTCCACTACACCGCCCTCCAGGATAATGGTGGCTACCGCAACCTCAACGAGGGTGACCGCGTGGAATTCAGTATCGAATCCAGCAGCAAGGGTCCCCGCGCCGCCGACGTCGTCAAGCTCTAAGCAGGAACGACGCATCCAGGAGCACGGTGTCTCACGACGCCGTGCTTTTTTGTTTGCCTCGACAGAATGTTGGCTGCTGTCCTAAAGAGTACTCCCCTCTGTTAGACTCCCCAAAAGAAGTAGATACCCGAACTGGTGAGAACGGTCAGCAGACGTTGCAGTAAGGCGCCCACGCGGAAGAAATCGCTAAACTTGTAGCCGCTGGAGGCAGCACGAGAGATTGTGCTTTATTCTAAACGATGCGCTATACTATTGGTAAGTACCCACCCACCCCTCCGTGGATACGTCGTCGTTCTCGAACCGCTGAGCAAGAAGGGCTGTCCACCAGCGCCTCTTTGTCCGGACGGTTGAGGACCAGGTTGCCCAAACCTTTTGCACTCCCACCACTTTAGCCTCTTTAGTGCACGACAGGATGTCGTGTATCACCCGCTCGCCCAGGATTGACGGGGTGCCGTTGCACAGACCGCTCCGTGGCGCTGAGATATCGTGCGCCTCTGCGAGGTAGCGGGCGCCCAACAGGCGAGCTTCTATGTGGCACAGCGCATTACCTGGTGAGCGTCCACGGTCCGCATAGACGAGGACAGATTTCTAACCGAACAGCCGAATATGTTAAGCGGTGGTCACCGCGTCCGCATGCGCACCAGCCAGGGACTGGCTTGACCGAGCGAGGGACAAAACATCAGTGCGCTCGGCAATCCCTGACATATTTAGCCGAAAGGAAAGGTGCTTTATGCAACGCATGCCCTACCGAGGATACATGATCCAGATACTGTGGAAGGCAGAGCATCGCTATGCCATCCATATCTTTCCGTACCAACAGGCAAACGCGAAGGCCGATCGAGCAGACCGACCGGGCAGCTACCCCCAGGACATCATATTGGACAACGCAGATGGGAGCGAGCGCTATTTTAGTTCGGTCACTGAGGGCATCGAGGCTGCCAAGAAGCACATCGATCGGCTCCAGCAGGCCGCGTTAGCAGATCGCCAACGGTAACCGCGCCTTGTTCTACGGCAAGACATGCAGCCCGATTTCTACGAGCACCCTGCGTTACACCTGCAAGGAAACAAACAACATGAGACATAACTTACCTGTCCCCTACCCGACCAACGAGGACGAACTCCTGCAATGGATCGATCCCGCGTCATGGAGCACTCCAGGGCGGGATTGGCCGGAAATCGAGGGACACCTGGGCAAGAACGTTTGGCACCGGGTTGTGCTCGAACGACTGGCCGCGACGCGGGATGACGAGATGGCACAGATCCGCGCCGCTTGGGAAGCAGAGGACTTACTCCCCCCTTGGCACAACCTAGTCGACCTGAGTCGCTGGGGCGTCTAGCCGACTCGTTACAGAGACCACACAGGACATGTGGCGAGGTCGACGACCAGCTAGCGGAGAGCGACTGTCCTCCTCATGGTAGTTCCTCATCGGCCTTGGTTCTCTTCACATCCTTCTGCTTCATGGCGAATGATGACAGCACTCCGGGTAGGTGTGTCGCCACGGTGACGCTCTGAGACGGAGCCGAACTGGACCGCGGGATCATCGGAGTACAGCATAACGGCGCCGAACTGGTCCTGTTTCAACCAAAACGAGACGCCCTTAAAGGTATAGATTTGCCCTTCCTCCAACTCGATCGGTTCCTCTTTGTGCACGGTTAGCCCTTCTCTAGGATGAAGCAGAACCTGGATCGGTTCCGCTACGCAAGTTACCCCAGTAGACGCTTCGACCCTCTACATCGTATGC
>JALZCF010000241.1 GCA_030863245.1 Chloroflexota bacterium | reverse complement strand
GACGTGACCAACCCTGCGAGCGGCAAGACCCTTGCCACCGTTACCCTCACCCCCGCGGCCGAGGTGGACGAGGCGGTCCAGGCAGCACAGGAGGCCTATCGCGAGTGGCGGCGGACGCCCATCACCGATCGCGTGCAGCCCCTCTTCTGCTTCAAGGCCCTGCTGGAGGAGCACCTGGACGAGATCGCCCGCATCATCACAGACGAGTGCGGAAAAACCTACAAGGAAAGCGTGGGCGAGATGCGGCGTGGCATCGAAAACGTCGAGACCGCCTGCGGGGCGCCCATCCTGATGCAGGGCTACAACAACGAGGATATCGCGCGCGGCATCGACGAGCACATGATCCGCCAGCCACTCGGCGTCGTTGCGGCGATCACGCCCTTCAACTTCCCCGGTATGATCCCGCTCTGGTTCCTGCCCTATGCCGTCGCAACCGGCAACACCTTCATCCTCAAGCCGAGCGAGAAAGTGCCGATGACCACGCAGCGCCTCTTGGAACTCGCTGAGGAGGCAGGCTTCCCGGCCGGCGTGCTCTCGCTGGTGAATGGGGGCAAGGCGACGGTGGACGCGCTCCTGGACCATCCGCTGGTGCGCGCCATCTCCTTCGTCGGCTCGACATCGGTCGCCAAGTACATCTACAGTCGGGCGACGGCCAACGGCAAGCGGGCGCAGTGTCAAGGTGGCGCGAAGAACCCTGTTGTCGTCATGCCCGATGCCGATATGGATACCACCACGCGCATCATGGCCGACTCCGCCTTCGGCTGCGCCGGTCAGCGCTGCCTAGCGGCCTCGGTGGCGATCACCGTCGGCGAGGCCCGCACCACCTTCACAGAGCGGATCGCCGATGCCGCGGCCAGCCGCAAGGTCGGCTACGGGCTGGACGAGGCGACCGAGATGGGGCCAGTCATCACCCCCGAGAGCAAGAGCCGCATCGAGGGCCTGATCGAGAAAGGGGCGCAGGAGGGCGCGACGGTGCTGGTGGATGGGCGGCAGAAGCAGGTGAGCGGCTTCGAGAACGGCTACTGGGTTTTCCCGACCGTCCTGGATGAGGTGAATCCGGAGGGCGAGATCGCCAAAACCGAGATATTCGGGCCGGTGCTCTCCCTGATGCACGCTCGCACCATTGATGAGGCGATTGACCTCGTCAACGCGCGCAGCTACGGCAATATGGCCTGCATCTTCACCAGTAGTGGTGCCGCCGCGCGCCAGTTCCGGTATGCTGCCGACGCGGGCAACATCGGCGTCAACATCGGCGTCGCCGCGCCCATAGCCTTCTTCCCCTTCAGCGGCTGGAACGAGAGCTTCTTCGGCGACCTCCATGCACAAAGTCACCACGGTGTCGAGTTCTACACCCAAACCAAGGTCGTCGTCGAACGTTGGCCAGAAGAGTGGAGCCGACAGTTCTAACGGGTCTACAAGGAACGAGATGAAAACAAAACTCAGAGTGGGAGTCATTGGCGCAGGACGAATTGGCAATATCCATGCTGCCAACTTAGCCAATCAAATCGCTAACGCAGAGATCAGCGTCATATCGGATCCAAACCTAGCGGCAGCGGAACAGATGGCTGATCGCTTTAAAGTGGTCGACTTTGTGGCCGACCACAAAGAGTTGTTGGCGAACGATGAAGTTGATGCAGTTGCCATATGTTCGGCAAGCCCTACACACCCGGCCATCATCAAAGATGCCGCTGCGGCAGGAAAGCATATCTTTTGCGAGAAGCCAATTGGCTTTGAGTTGGAGGAGATCGACGAGGTGCTCGCCGCGGTTGACGCGAGCGGCGTCAAACTCCAGGTGGGGTTTAATCGCCGGTTCGACCGCAACTTTCGCCGGGCACGCGACAGAGTTGTATCCGGCGACATAGGAAGGCCGCATGTCCTGCGCATTACAAGTCGTGACCCAGAAGCTCCGCCGCCGGGTTATTTGGTCGGCTGGGGAGGGATATTCAAAGAGACGACCATCCATGATTTCGATATGGCGCGCTTTGTTATCGACAGCGAAGTCGAAAAGATTTATGTCGCGGGTGGCGCCCTAGGGTATCCAGAGTTCGCAGCATCCAACGATCTGGACACGGTCGTTATCACCCTCCACTTTGCCAACGGTGCACTTGGCACGATTGATAATGGCTATCAAGCGGTTTATGGGTACGACCAGCGACTGGAGGTCTACGGCTCGAAAGGTACGGTTTGGGTTGAGAACGAGCGCTCTGACACGCACCTGTTCGCCTGTGCAGAGGGCGTGCAACAGGCGAGGCCGCCTTATTTCTTCCTGGAACGCTACCTGGATTCTTACCGCGCTGAGATGCAGGCCTTTGTTGACTGCGTTCTCAATGACACCCCGCCACCCGTCACAGGGCGCGACGGTCGTATACCGATCGTGCTATCCATAGCGGCACAAAAGTCATACGATGAGGGTCGACCCGTTGAGATAAGCGAAGTGGAGTGAAGCCAAGCCCGACTTGCAACAGGAGCGATGATGGCGCATATCAAAATGGGTGTTTGTACCTGGACATTTGGCGATCAGCCCTTGCGTCTATCAGCGGAGCGAGTCGCCGCACTTGGCTTCGGTGATGTTGAATTGTTAGGAGACTTGAACCGTTACTCAGCGGCGGAAGCAGGAAAGGTCTAAGAGGACAATGGACTAGAGGTGTTTTCCCTAACACCAGATAACGTCGATATCGCGCATCCAGATAAACGGGTTCAACTCGCTGGCACAACTGGGAAGGCCCTTTGGGCGAAAGGAGGTGCACGCAAACACAAGCCATCACGTCCGAACTCGGCATTGATTTCCTATCGATGCCCTAACTTCTACTAGACTCGTTATTCACTCAAGGAGGAGACAACAGGTATGAACCGTTTACTGAAGGTTTTTTTACCCTTGCTCGTCGTTCTCGCACTGGCACTCACTGCCTGCGCGCAGGCGGCACCGGAAGCGACGACCGAGGAGGCCGAAACAGCCGCGGAAGGGGCCACCGAGGAAGAGGTGGTCACGGAGGTCGAAGCATCAGATGCGATCGTAGACGAGCCCGTCGAGGGTGCAGGAGAAGCTGAGGCTGCCACTGCCGCACAGCGCTCTGATATCCGCATCGTCGTCGTCACACACGGTCAGGCGGCCGACCCCTTCTGGTCGGTTGTGAAGAACGGCGTGGATCAGGCGGCCAATGATATGGGCGTGACGGTCGAGTATCAGGCGCCGCAGACCTTCGACATGGTACAGATGGCGCAGTTGATCGATGCGGCGATCGCTACCGACCCGGATGGCCTGGTGGTCTCGATTCCGGACCCCGACGCACTAGGGGACTCCGTTCGCGCCGCGGTCGAGGCTGGTATTCCAGTCATCTCCATGAACTCGGGGAGCGACGTAGCCGAGGAACTCGGCGTGCTCAACCATGTGGGCCAGACCGAGTACGAGGCAGGCTTTGGCGGTGGCGAGCGCATGGCGGAGGCCGGTGTTACCAACGCACTCTGTGTGAACCAGGAAGTGGGGAACATTGCGCTCGACTTACGCTG
>JALZCF010000226.1 GCA_030863245.1 Chloroflexota bacterium | reverse complement strand
AGAAAGTAGCGCTTGAGTTTCGCCTGTAGGCGCGCTTCATCCTCCGCGAGGATGAGCCAGCCTGTCAGGTGCGTCCGCAGCAGGGTGTCGTACGGACGGCCAAGCGCCTCACAATGCCGGCGGAGCGCCGCAAGCTTGCGCTGGACATCGTCAGGCGTGCGTACTCCACCCGCCATGGCACAGGAAAGCAGGTTACAGGCGTCCGCGTGCTGTGCTACCTGGCGCAGTGTGACTTGCTCCCCACCCCCCGCGATGATCAAAGGGAGAGAGGGGCGCTGCACGGGAGGTGGGGTCACGTGTGTGCCTGTAGTCTGATGGTAGCGTCCGTGGAAGGTGAACGGCTCTTCTCCCCATGCGCCCCGGATGATCGCGATCGCTTCCTCCAGTGCTGCTTGCCGTTCCCGTACCGGCGGGAAGGGCAGCCCGAGGTTGGCAAACTCATTCGCATCCCAGCCGGCACCAAGCCCGAGAATGAGGCGACCATTGCTCAGATTATCGAGGTCGGCAGCCAGGCGTGCACTCATTACCGGATGGCGATAGGCGACACAGTTGACGATCGAACCGAGGCGGATACGCGTCGTTGTGACCGCGAGCGCGGCCAGATGTACCCAACACTCGAGCCCCCACGCTGGATGGTCGCTGAGGAAGAGTGCATCGAACCCGAGCGCCTCGGCCAACTGACCAGCGGTGAGGAGGTGCCTGGCTGGGTCGACCTTGGTATCATGCGGGAAAACCTGGAGCCCGAAACCGATGCGATCCCGGTGTTCCTCGACCCACGGAGAGAGGGGCCACTCTATTGTCATGGGTTCTCCTACATTCATATACGACTCCTTGTCCGACGACAGACAAACCCCTGAACGTTCTTCCCACTAGAGTTCGGTAAGACGACTCCCGGTACCCCCATGGCCCCGACAGTTCCAGCTCCCACAGCTCCCACAGTTTGTACTTCCAAGCGCTATAGAATAGTCTCCATTCAGAGCGTTTCGTTACACTGGAGGTTCGAGCTCTTGGGAACCTTGCAGTTGTCGTGAACTATACTTCTGCTAGACTTTCCCTAAGCTGGCTTATCATTATGCCCTCTTCGTCGCCAGTACAGACCGTCATGGTTTGCCCAGGTTTCCGGTGGCGCGTAGCGCCGACGCGCAGGAGAATTCTCACTGATGAGTGTGCAAGAAGTTGCAAGGCAGCCCTCAACGGAATCTTGGTTGTCGACAAGCGAGAGGCGCCTGATCAGGGCGCTGCGTGCGGGCGACGAAGCAGCCTTCGAGTCGCTCCTGGAGCGCTACCATGCCTCCATGATACGCCTGGCGATGCTCTATGTCCCGAGCCGTACCGACGCCGAGGAGGTCGTCCAAGAGACATGGTTGGTGGTCCTCCAGGGCCTCCATCGATTTGAAGGCCGCTCCTCCCTGAAAACCTGGATCTTTCGCATCTTGACCAATCGCGCCCGGACGCACGGCCAACGTGCGGGCCGAACAGTTCCTTTCGGTGATGTGTGGGAAGGCGACGTGCAGCCTGATTTACCAGCTGTTGATCCGGAACGATTCCTTCCAGCCGATCATCCTCAGTGGCCGCATCATTGGGCCTCCTTTCCGCAAAGCTGGGCCGCGTTGCCAGAAGCGCGTCTCCTTTCCCAGGAAACACTGGCTTGCATCCAACAAGCCGTTGTTGCCCTTCCGACCAAACTACGGCAAGTGATCACATTGCGGGACATCGAAGGATGGACCTCATCGGAAGTCTGCCACACCTTGGGGATTACCGATACATACCAGCGAGTGTTGCTGCACCGCGCCCGGTGTCGAGTACGGCGCGCGCTCGAAGCCTACTTAGATGAAGGGTAACCAAGCACCAATGATGGTTGAGGAACTCACGTGTCAAGAGCTCGTGGAGCTCGTCACGGATTACTTTGAGGATGCACTGCCGCCAACCGAACGGGCACGCTTTGAGATGCACTTAGCAGAGTGTCCCGGTTGCCGCATCTATCTTGATCAAATGCAACAGACCATTCGCTTGCTGGGGGAGCTCTCAGAGGAGACAGTTGCTCCCGAGGCGAAGCGAACGCTCCTCGCGCTTTTCCGCGATTGGAAGAGGGGCCAGCACGAGCGTTGATACAATGACTCGCGGGCTATACGTCATCTTAGCTACCCCGAATAACAAGTATCTTGCTTGGTTCTACCAGTGGCGCTGCCGTCACAGCACGAGTTAATATCTGGATCGCCACTGTGAGGTGCTGTGCTTGATATCCCTGATTCGGCTACTGGGGTTACCCGAACTCGTCCAGTTCGGGTAGCAGGACGACGCTTTCCTGTTCGTTGGGATCGGTGCGGGCGAGAATGGCCGTTACGGGCTCAGTAGAGCTGGGATTGTAAGGCAGGTGGGGAACGCCAGCCGGAATGTAGATGAAGTCACCAGCACGTACCTCCATCTGCTCGCCTAGCCCCTCGCCGTAGCGCATCACGGCTTCGCCAGCCAGGACGTAGATTGCTGACTCATGGTGCTCATGCAAATGCGCTCTTGCTCGGCCTCCCGGTGGAATAGTGAGAAGGTGCATGCAGATGCCCTCGGCGCCGACACTTTCTGCCGAGATGCCATGGAAATAGGTGAGCGCCTGTTTGCCCTCATAAGCCTGTTCAGCACGAATGAGCCGGCAGGTGGGTGTGGAATCTGTTGTCACGATAGCGTATCCTCAGAAATTGATCGGTAGGGTTAGTGAGATTATAAGCTACCATACAGGAGGTTGGCTTCCGCCGTCAAGCGAGACGAGGGCTGGGCAGCACAGCAGTATCTAACTTGAGGATCGCGGGGCGACTATACTGGGTATACGAGCATAAGAGCTTTGTAAGATATGCCTCATGAGCGCCCAGTCTCCAGTCTCCCCTTCTTGCCAAGTTGCCTTGCTTCTGCACTAACGACGGGGCCGAGGGAAGAAGAAAGGGATACCGCTGTTTTGGTAGGCAGCATACGCGGTGCCGTAGGCGTCGCGGAGGCGCAGCTCTTCGTGAAGGGAGCCAAGGATGAGGTAGAGCGTGCTGACGAGGTTGAAGATGAGGTGGCGCGTTGTCATGCGGGGAGTGAGCCAAAAGAGGGGGACGGGCGAGAGGTTGAGGGGGTGGCGGCTCCAGAGGAAGGGGCCACGCACAGTCAAGTCACCTTCCTGATCGAGTTCGGGCCCCTGGGCGATCGGTGGGATGGGGAGGGGGTCGTCGCGAAGCCAGGCCCGGAGGTTATTCACGCCGGCCAGGCGCAAGATGCCGACGGACCGTGCGGCGTAGAGGGCGTGGAGGAGGGCGGCGAGTTGCCCCAAGCGCATCAGGGTGGCAGGGAAGGCCTGAATCTCGTAGACGGTTCGGGTAGGGATGCGCTTGGCGTAGGCGAGGAGGGCGCCGAAGGTCAGGAGCGATTGGACGATGTAGAAGAGACGATAGAAGGCGCCCTGGCGGCGCTGACCCACTACGCGTGCGGCGGCGGATTTGATGGTGCGACTGGCGAGCAGGCTGTGCAGGAGACCGAAAAGGAGCGTGGCCCCGGCAATCTTGAGTGCGTTTCGCATCTTGTGCTTTTCTCGTTCGACGATGGCTGGTGGGAGTTCTTTCTCGATACGCTTCTGCAAGAGTGGGACCGCGAGGGGGTGAGTGGTGGGTGTATGGTACTTCTGAAGCAATCTCGTACTAGGATGCATGTGAAAGCGCGCTGGTGGGAGGATACCAACGCGCTTTCACGACGAGGCGAGGAACTTCGCGAGGGGTTGGTGGAGATTGAATGGTCAAAGGGGCTAAGTTAAAAGCTGGGAAGCAACCAGTCGTTTCAGGATATTAGATTTTCGCGTTCCACACGATCACTCGTTGTACAGTTTATTGTTCTCATGTTGTCTTAATCATCGACCGCTTCACTTGCTCTCTTTGGTTCGTAGAGTACTCTTTTAATCTAACGGCGGGATGAAGAAGGGAAGCAGCTTGTGTGACAAGTTCGTCATAGCCGCTTGATTGGTTCGGGGATGTGAGTGCTTTGTGGAGGTACTTGTGCGACGCTTTCAGCTGATTGAAATCGAGGATCTAGCGTGGTGCCCGCGCGGCGTACGCGATGCGGCGACGGATTATTTGCAGTTTATGGTAGAGCATACTGATCCGTACGCGGTGGCGGGGCCGCGCCTCCGTGAGGTGCTTGGGCGGATGGGTGCGCAGCAGGTTGTCGATCTGTGCTCGGGTGCTGGCGGCCCATGGCTAGGCCTTCTGTCGGAAGTTGTCAGTGGAACGGATGGAGGGCTCACGGTGTGCCTGACTGATGCGTACCCGAATCGGGCAGCGCTCGACAGGCTACGGCGGCTTTCAGGGGGTCAACTCAAGGGAGTCGCGACGCCCGTGGATGCGACTCGGGTTCCGCACCACCTGAAGGGTTTTCGTACACTCTTTAGCAGTTTTCATCACTTTCCGCCCGAGGAGGCACGAGCGATCCTGGCGGATGCGGTGCATCGTGGCGAAGGCATTGCGATTTTTGAGGCGACGCAACGCCGCTTATTGGCGATTCTGGCCATGTTGATGGTGCCACTTATGATCTTGCTGGTGACGCCTATGATTCGGCCGTTCCGTTGGTCGCGCTTGTTCTGGACTTACATGATTCCTGTGGTCCCATTGATTGGGCTCTTCGATGGCATAGTCTCCTGCTTGCGCACGTACACACCGGAGGAGTTGCAGGCGATGGTGGAGGGCTTAGATACGAATGATTATCTCTGGAAGATTGGAGAGGAGCCAATTCCCTGCTCGCCGATTCGGATGACCTACTTGATCGGCGTGCCACCGGACTGAGGTCAATCGGGAGTTGGTCGAGGCTATGTGCGAGTTGGACGTGGCATGGCGAGTTCCTTCCTTCACCTATGAACGTTAGCCCGCACGCGAATTCGCCGTCAAGAATGTCATTCTATCTGATTTTGGGTAAGATATCCGTAGCACCGCTTCCAAAAGTAATGCCATTAGCGTATTGGTCAACCATGATGAGGGACATATCCTAGAAAGAAGGCGCGAATGCGACAACCGATTTGGCTTGCCGTCCTGATTACGTTCCTCGCCATGTTGGTAGTCCCGCTCCCCTCCGTGAGGGCCCAGGGGGCGCAAACAGCGGAGGTGACGGCGTCTGCGCTGAACGTACGGTCGGGGCCAGGCGTGGGGTATAGCGTTGTGGGTGTGGTACGACAGGGTGATAGGCTGCAGGTTGTGGATCGCAACGCGGATGGCACCTGGCTGAAGGTAGATGGGGCGGTGGATGGCTGGCTCTCGGCGGCGTATGTGAGGCTGAGCGAGGAGGGAGCGACAATAGCGACCTCGCCCACATCCGCAGTGGCTGATGCGTCAGGCCGAACCGCGCCGTCCGCAGGGGGCAGGATTGTCTTTGCAGCCTCGCCAGGGGGTGCTATCTACACGATGAACGACGCTGGTATCGGTTTGCAACAGGTTGCGCGTGGGCTGGATCCGGCGTGGAGCCCCGACGGCACTCGGATCGCATATGCAGATTGGGAGATCCCACGCGGGCTCTACGTGATCAATGCGGATGGTAGTGGGAAAGAGCAGCTCTTTGAAGGAGATCAGATCCGTTCACCCGATTGGTCGCCGGATGGCACGCGCCTCGTCTGGACGCGGCAGAAA
>JALZCF010000192.1 GCA_030863245.1 Chloroflexota bacterium | reverse complement strand
CTGGCATCCACCGTTGGAGCAACGGCCGCCGGAATGCCAACCAGCTTTCGGACGACCGGAAGGGCGGGCGCACCCGGCTCCCCTAAGAGGGGGAGGGAGGTCTCGAAGGTCGTAAAGGTGCCTTCTGCCCGCGTGCTCTCCGTCAGTTCAGGGCGCTCGCTGGTCAAGGAAAGTTGAATCTGTACGGGCGCTTCGGCGGGTGCTAGTTCGTTCTGGGCTGTTCCGTCCACTGTGTTTGGGGTACCGGGGGACAGTGGAGTGGCGTGGAGGGGTATGACGAACAGACTGCTGGTAAATAACAGGAGGATTACAAGGGCAAATAGCCGTTGCATAAGGTCTCTCTTTGCTATAATCACTCTGGATATACGATGGCATAATGCAGAGCCGGCAGCCACTTCCACCCAGTGGGATAAGAAAGGCGATAGACCGGCACCTGCTCCACTATCTGTTGGAGGGTGAGCCAGACATGCTGTAACTCCGCCATCGGGAAACTGGGTCCTAACAGAATCGAGGTCAAGAGCGACATAAAAACGTCGTGCCCGGATACACGCTCCAACTGGACTGCTCCGTTGGTATGCTCCCAACGGCGGAGCAGGTATATCCTACTCACCCGGTATATCCCCTCCAAAAAGTGACCCCATGGTTCCTCAACCGCGACACGCCGCTTGACGCCGCCATCGAAGACTGGCGGGTACCGATCCGCATTTCCGATAAAGTGCTCGACCGTTTCCGGCCACATCCGCATCTGCGGGTATGCCGATGCGGCAACAATCTCGCCGGATGGGGAATTCTCCACAGCAACAAAGTCGTCGCTCAGTAAGGGAATCCCCTCCCGGACTAATGAGCACATTAACGATGACTTACCCATCCCACTCTCGGCCGCAAGCAGTACTGCCCCCCCGTCAATGCCGAGTGCACCGGCATGCAAAGGAACCTTCCCATGGCGCAGTAACCACCATGCGAATCCACTGCCAAGCAATCGAACCTCGACCAGATCGTGACGAGTCCTCTCATTGCCAGCATGAAGGTACACAATCGATTCCGAGCCGACGAGCAGCTGGTCGCCGCCGACCAGCTGCAGCAAGTCATCATTGGGCAGGCGGTAGACGGCCTGAATGTCTACGCCTGAGAGACGGTCGGCGGGTATTTCAGTAAGGAGCCGAGCGTTGTGTGGCAGAATTGTCCCACTACGTTCGGATACGTGGAGGGAGGGAGGAGGTACGTCTAGCGGAAGAGGAGAGCGAAATGACAGAGAGGTGGAAAAAGATATCCCGTAAATCTTGTAACAATGCATAGGCAGGGTACGGCGAACAGATTGCAGTCAGAGGACAGAAAACGCGGGATATAAGACAGTTCACATAACTACGAGGGCCGCCGAGCAGCTGGCGGCCCTCTGAGGAATATAAAAGGTTTGAATGACTTATTCCTGGGTCTTCTGTAGACCAGCGTCTTCCAGCGGGCTACCCACGCCCTTGGTCAGATCACGGAGTTTCCCGTAGGTCTCGAGGCGGGGCGTTTCATACTTTGAGCTGGTCAGTTTACGCTTCTGCATAGATTTAGCCTCCTATAGCTACATACAAGAAAGAATGACTGACGAGTTGGCCGTAGCACGTCACGGTCCACATCTTGATAATACACCAAAGCGGATTCCTTGACAATCATCTATTTTTGCCGTATCTCAAGCAAGTGATGCCTTCAATTGCGAGAGCCACTGCTCGAGATGGGCAGCGCGGTAGAGCGTGGTGGTCTGGACGGGATGGCTCGGTTGGGTAGCCCACCTTTGCCACGTGTGCACATCCACGAGACCATACTGCCGAAGCAGGGCATGGGGGGGCAAGGCCAACGCCCGGGCCCGATCCTCAGGCTTGATGCTATCAGCGGTAAAGGAAGTAAAATCTGCCTTGGTCGTGCGCTCGCGTAGGACGCGTGGGAGGTCACGGGCCAAGGTTCGCTTCATCAAGACCCGATTGTTCCCCCCGGCGATCCGGAAGTGCTGGGGCATGTTGAAGGAGAGCTCGACCAGGCGGCGGTTATAGTAAGGAGCACGCAGTTCCATCCCATGCAGGGCCAGGATCTCGGCACGTTGCTCGAATGGCTGGAGATAGAAGGGGGAGAGGTAGATTTTCCAGGTGTACTGCTGCATCGGCGTAAGGCCTTGTGGGGGCGGTGGTAGGGAGCGATCCCCTGGAACGAGGGTTACACAGTGTTCGGTGAACAGTGTGTCCTGCTCGCGGCGTTGTTTCCACCAACGTTGTACCGGTTCAGGTGCGTACTCATACAGGAGGAGGCGAGCAAGTTTGAGGTATCCTTTCCCACCAGCGCGCGCGAAGTAGCCTGCCTCCTTGGGTCGCATGTGCCAGCGGAAGGAGCGTAGCGCGGCGACCAGGCTGTAATCCTCCGCTCCTGTGATGATGTCTCCACCGCTTCCACTCACCTTCACGCGGCAGCCCATCTGTTGTGCTTGCTCATAGAATGGGTGAAACATGAAGGCATTTGGAAACGCAGAATGGCTACTCATCTGTCGATGCCATGCCCGTACAATACTCCAGTCCCATGCCTGCTCTACATCCACCCACTGGTTGTGGAAATGGGGGAGCCGTTCGATCACCGCATTCCGGTAGAAGCTTTCGTCTGTGTCAGGCCAGCCAGCCATACGAAGGGAGTAGGTGTAGACGGGGCGCTGCGGTAGCCGTTCCTCTTCGTGCATCAGACGGTGAGTGAGCAGGGCAAGTGTAGATGAATCTAGGCCACCACTCACGGACATGGCGATCGGACCAGGGGAGCGTAGGGAGGCCTTCACGGCCTGCTCGAAGGTCTCACAAAAGCTCTCAGCCCACTCTTCTTCACTCCAGCGTGTAAACTCATCCGAGAGCGTAGGCTGCCAGAAACGTTGGCGGCTCTCATGTCCACTGGCCACATCGATGTGAACCAGGTGAGCAATGGGCACCTTGCGGATCTCTACGATGGCACTCTCCTCAAAGGCTGTCGTCCGACGGGTGAGTACGCTCGCCACCCATGGCAGATTCAACGTGCCCCGTGGCTCGAGTGCCAGAACAGCACGAAGGGTACTAGCGAAGAAAATGCAGTCTGGCTCGATACGGTAATAGAGGCTTTTCAAGCCAAAGGGAGAGCGCACGAGCTGCAACAGCTGCTTCCTTGGGTTCCACAGAGCGTAAGCGAAGTCGCCGATCAGATGATAGGGTGCTTCATCCCCCCATCGCTCGTGCGCGGCTAAGATGAGCGCGGCATCCGTAACGGGATGTGATGAACGGGGGGTAGGACGGAGGGCACGAATGAGCTCGTCCCGGTTATCCAATCGCGCATCCGCGATAAGTACGTCGCCGTGCGCGCCACATAGGGGCCATCGCTCGTGTTCCGCTTCAGGCGTTGCGTGGAGCGCCAGATGTGCTAGAGCCGCACTCCCCTCCGCCCACACCGACATACCATCCGGGCCCCATTCTTCCATCTCCGCTATGGCAGGCGCCAATTCCTCCGTCTGCGCCACCCGGCCATCTGTATAGATGATGCCGGCAATAGCGCTCATACTTCTACACTCCCTAATCGATCGGGACTCTCTTCCTTACGCGGGCGGCTAGGTAGGAGCCAGACGATGAGGAGGGCACCCAGCAAGATCGTCACGACACCCCAGTTAAGGTAGGAGAACATGGCGAGCGGGCCTCCTTGCGCCTCGAAGCTCACCGTCTCAGGAAGGCGCGTGAAGTTGCCGTTCGTTTCAAGCTCCTCAAGCTGATAGTAGTAGGTCGTTCCAGGCTCGATATCGGCGTCACGAAACTCGTACTCGGCACCACTGAAGGGATCGCCGGAGCTTGGAATCAGCGCTCCGGTGACCCGCTCATAGGGACCCGCCTCCGACGTGGCGCGGTAGACATGGAATCCTGCCGTTTCCACCTCGCTCTCAGTCGACCATTGGATAATGGCCTCAGGCTCTTCTGTAAGATATCCCATCAATCCGAGTACCACCGCCGTGATGACGATGAGCGAGGTGAGTAACAGGCGCACTAACTTCGTCATATCGACTCCTCCCCTCTGATTTTGCCCCTTTTGGGCTCCTTTACGACGCTATTGATAGCTCCAGAAGGGGTATGATACAATAGGTGAGGAGGTTCATTGAAATCCGAAGATAGAACGGGATACTCTTCTCGGTTATCCTAACCCCCACATCGCGCCCGAGACCTATGAGAAAGGAGTGTTTCAATGCGTGTGCTCATCGTCGATGATGACCTGCCGAGTTTGAAGATGAATAGTTTCCTGCTTCGAGAGGAGGGATACGAAGTATCGACGGCAACCAACGGTGCAGAGGCGTTGGAAAGGTTGGAGGATGAGGTCATTGACCTGATCATCCTGGATGTGATGATGCCGTTGATGGATGGTCATGAGACACTGCGCCGGGTTCGCCAGCGCTATGATGTCCCCGTGATTTATCTTTCTGCCAAGGGCGAGACCGTGGATAAGGTAAAGGGACTGGAAATTGGTGCAGATGACTATCTAGCCAAACCCTTCGAGCCAGCAGAACTGTTGGCGCGGGTCAAATCGGTGATGCGACGGGCTGATATCTTCTCGAAGGCAGATTCCAACGTCCAGTTGCAGGTCGGTGAGATGCGGCTCGACCCCGTAAGCAACCGCGTTTACTTTGGCGATGGCACGTACGAGGAACTCACGCCGATCGAGTTTCGTCTGCTCCATGTACTCATGCGTAATGCAGGGCGCACCCTCACCCATGACGTCCTGCTCAACTCTGTATGGGGGTATGAGTACGACGGTTACTCCAACCAAATTGCTGTCTACGTGCGCCGTCTCCGCGCCAAGATCGAGCCCACTCCCAGCGATCCCCGCTTCCTGATGACGGTACGCGGCCTTGGCTACAAGTTTGAACGCATCTAATCCACCACCTGAACCAGCGCCCGTTCACCCTGAGGAAGAGTGGCTCGAGCAGGCACGGTTGCTCCGGCTGATTGCGGATGAGCAGGTCTTTGGTGGAGCCCTACGGGCACTCTTGCTTGGATTGGCGCCAGCGGCATGGACGTTGAATGGGCGCATCATTCCGGCGCCCCTCTTCTTCACACTCTGGGTTATACTTCTAGGCGTGGTCTTGATAACATGGCGCAAGTTGCAGCCGGTAGGACGGCTCAAACGTCTGATGACACTCCGTTGGATCGGCATCGGGCTGCTCACCGACATCCTTCTCGTCGTGCTGATCTTGCTTGCAGATCCCTCCGCGCAAGGGGATGTCTACCTACTGCTCCCCCTGCTCTCCCTCAAGACGCTTTTCCTGTATGGGAGTTGGACCTGGTCCCCGCTACTTCCTTTCCTGCTCATCGCCCTCTATGCCCTGGTTCTTCTTGTACATGAGGGAAGCTGGCATATCTGGTTTGAGCCTTTCTTCTGGGGACGCGTCGTGTTGCTCGTTTTCGTTGGCATCGCGGTCACCTATGTGGCGGAGGCACTCTACGAAGCGCGGGAGCAGGCACGTCACCGGAATCTCCGTCTAGCCCAGGGCAAGGCTGATCTGGATACCCGTACCCAGGTACTGGCCCAAACGGCCACCAACCTCGCGAACCGCGTGCTAGAGTTACGGACCCTTCAAGAGGGAATGAAAGCAATAAACTCATCATTGGACCTGGACGAACTGCTGGATCTGATCGTCGAGAATGCCTCAGAAGTATTCGGTGGGGCCAGTTGTGCGATTGGCCTCCGTCACCCGGACGGATCGATTCATGTTGCGGCACGTAGCCCTGGCAAGGTGCTCTCCCTAGAAGAGATAGGTGTGCGCTCCTTGGAAGCGCTCGCGGAGCAAGTGGTGCGAACATGCGCTCCTGCACTGGTCGATAATGCGGAGTCGGGTAGAGAAACAGTGACGTCAGCGATGGCAGTGCCGATGGTGGTGGAAGGAGAGCCCATTGGGGCGCTGATGGCCTCCCGTACAGGACGGGCGCCCTTCACAGTAGATGACCAACAACGCCTCAGTGCTTTTGCCGACCAGGCATCCCTTGCGGTGAAGAACTCTCGTCTGTACGAGCAGGTCGAGGACCTTTACCAGGAGGTAAAGGAGCGATCGGCAGAGCTGGAAGCGGTGCTAGACAGCATTGGAGATGCCGTAATCGTCACGGGGCCCCACGGCCATGTTCGCTTGACCAACCCGGTCGCCAACGTGATTCTCGGGATACCCGATGAGTTCCCCCCCGGTACACCACTTCCAGAAGAAGTGCTGCGTGGAGGATTTGAGGAACATCTGCGTTCAACGCTTGACAGCGAGAGCGGAGATCCGGTGCTAGGCGAGCTCACGGTTCACAGTGGTCGCTTGAACAGCGATCGCACCTACCAGGCACTCTCCGCGAGTCTGCAACATCCAGATGGCCGCCCGCGTGGGGTCGTAACAGTGCTCCGTGATGTAACTGCCGCAAAGGAGCTAGAGCAGCTTAAGTCCAACTTCGTTGGCACAATCTCCCACGAGTTGAAGACCCCGCTTCACTCTATCAAGGGCTTCGTCGATATCATACTCCATCGAGAATCGGCGGGACCCCTGACCGAAGTGCAGCGCGATTTCCTTACAACGGTACGTGAGGAGACACTCCGGCTCGAGCATATCATCATGGACCTGCTGGAGTTTAATCGGCTAGAATCGGGTCAGATCAAGCTCAACCCGGAACCGTTCGACATGCGCGTGCTGGCGGAGTCTGTGATAGAAAAGTTACGTCCAACGGCAGAGGAGGGATCCGTAACGCTCCAGTGCGAGATCAGAGAGGACTTGCCGGTGGAGGGAGATCGCCTTCGACTGGAGCAGGTACTCAAGAATCTCATTTCCAACGCTCTCAAGTTCACCCCGCCCGGCGGGAGCATCACCGTTATGGGCAAGATGGAGGCCTCTACAGCGGAGATCGTTGTGTGCGACACGGGGATTGGTATCCCATTTAGAGAGCAGGAGCGTATCTTCGAGCGCTTCTATCAGGTGGATTCCTCTCAGAAGCGTAAATATGGTGGTACGGGTCTAGGGCTAGCCATCTGCAAGCACATCGTTGAGCGCCACGGCGGTTGCATCTGGGTTGAGAGTGAAGAGGGGGCAGGAAGTGCCTTCCATTTCACGGTTCCCCATGAGTTGGCTACGGTGAGGCCGCTCACAGTTGACTTCTCGCGCTTGGAAGGCGAGTGATGCCTCTTGTCGTCTCAAGTTGCTTGAAGCCGTGAGACAAAATCTGGCCAAGGTAAGAGCGCTGGCCGGACCTTCTTGTTTGATTATCACTGAAACCACAGAAAGATGATCCGACAACCCATCCCGCCGAATAAAACGCCAAGTGTAAGTAAGAAAAGAAGCATTCCTCTGGCCAGCCGTAGATGCGTACGCAGGTACTGACTTCGCATCATAAGTGCGGGTACCAAGAAGCGGCTGCGTTGGATCAGGTAGAGGCCTACGCCAACCAGTAACGCAGCCGCCATGAGCAGGCTAGGTGAAAGCGGTTCATCCATATCATGTAGCATAGCCCACAGTAGAGCGGCAGGTCAAATTCTCGCCTGTGTTGCCCTCGTCTATTCGGGTTTCCACCAGCCAGTAGCATGATATTTGCTCTGGAAGATATCGCAGCGGTTTGATACGACTTAACATTACATATGGATCCATAGTTACCCGAAAGAGAGCCTTATGGTGCGCCCAACACTTGCTAGTATTGGTACCGCTTTGCCGGAGAGGCGTTATAGCCAGGAGGAGTTGTTAGAGCGAATTACAGAGCTGTATCCCCACTTAAATAATCGTCTAACTCGTGTTGTTTTCGAGAGTGCCCGGATCGATCATCGTCACGTGGTGATAGAGGATATGCCTGCCTTCTGGTCCAAGCCACGCAGCACGGCCGAGCGCAATGATCGCTATGTATTGGAGGCGGTACCACTTGGCAAGGCGGCGGCGTGCCGGGCGCTAGAACGAGCGGGGCTGTCCCCGCAAGATATTGATGATTTCATCGTCGTCTCCTGCACGGGTCTCGATACTCCGGGACTCGATCTGCGCATTGCCGGCCAATTGAATATGCGTGCCGAGTTGCGCCGTACCGTAATTGGCTCGATGGGATGTTATGGTGCATTCCCGGGACTGAATCGAGCGTTGACTTCTGTCATCGCACGACCGAACAGCCGAGCCTTGGTGCTGTGTGTGGAGCTAAGCTCGCTTCACATGCAACAGGATAGCAGCCGCGAGACCATCATCTCGTCAGCGCTCTTCGCAGATGGGGCCGCCGCAGTCGTGGTAAGCAGTCATTCAGCGGATGCTGCAGGAGAAGAGCTACGTCCGCGCATCATCGATAATGAGACTCGTTGCGATTACCAGACCTTTGATGACATGAGCTTCCATGTGACGGATGAAGGCTTCCGCATGTACATGAGTTCCTACGTCCCTAATATATTGGCAGCGAATATCGCTGGCCTGCTGGAACCACTTCTCACACGCAACGATCTTGCGCCAAACGGAATTAGGCACTGGGGCATTCATCCTGGTGGCGCGCGAATCCTTGACTATCTTCAAGAGAGCTTGGATCTGGCCGACGAGGCGCTGACCCCGAGCTTCGATGTCCTTCGCAGACACGGAAACATGTCCAGCGCGACCATCCTCTTCGTGCTGGATAACATCCACAAGACTCGCGCCCCTCGGCCCGGCGAGTACGGCATCATCATGGCCTTTGGTCCTGGTCTCACCATGGAGGCGGCGCTATTGCAGTGGTGAGTGAGATGGAACCTACCTTTCACGCCTCTTCTGGTTCGACGTCAAGTAGGGCTGCCGGTCCCAAATTCGGATCCAGCACCGCGCGTGCCTGCAGGTTTTTGGCGACGATGAACGTTTCTTTGCTTTCCTTGCGCGTGGCTTCAGGGTCGAAGGCGGTAGCAAGCCGAAAGTAGCGCTTGGTCAGGGCAAGAAGATCGTCGAAGTCCTCGCCGGTGAAAACCTTGGTGACGAAGTTGCCTCCTTTTCGTACTGTTCGGAGCGCGATGGAGAGGGCAAAGAGGCTGAGCTCGATGGAGCGGGCATGGTCGGTGATAGCGATGCCGGTGGTATTTGGTGCGATGTCTGAGATGACCGCGTTGAAAGCTTCGCCACCCGAGGCCTCCTTGATCCGCGCGGACACTTCCGGGTCGCGGATGTCGCCCTGGATCACGGTGACTCCCTGGATGGGTTGGATGGGCTGGATGTCCACTGCAATCACGTGCCCTTGCTCCCCAACTATCTCGCTGGCCTTCTGACTCCAACTGCCCGGCGCAGCACCGATGTCAAGCACCCGATCGCCCTTCCGTAGGATGCGAAACTTCTGATTGATCCCCTCCAGTTTATACGCGGAGCGGGCACGATATCCCTCCTCTTGCGCTCTGCGAAAGAACTTATCCTTGCTCTGCTGCTTGCGCCAATGTCTCTTCGCCATCAATCTAC
>JALZCF010000198.1 GCA_030863245.1 Chloroflexota bacterium | reverse complement strand
GCTCAGGACCGTGGTTGTCTTCGTCACAGCAGTTGCCGATCACGCCCATATCAATATCGAAGGTGGGCTGATGCTTGACGGCGTAGACAAACTCGTTGTCACCCCATCCACCATCTCCAAACTGACCTCGCCCTGGTTCGATATAGTACCCCGCTCCTGATGAGTCGGTTACCATCCACCCATAGCCCTCGGGCGAGATTGGATTCTCTGGGTCCAGACGAATTTCTGTCTCTTGCAGTAGCCACTCGCTGCCATCCCACGCAGCGAACCTTTCATCCGAATCTTCCCCCACTGCTACGTCAATCAATATCAATGGGCGGTAAAGCGAGTTCGTGTCGCAACCCTTTCCGTGCGCGCCCGCAACAATGCGGAAGCGACCATCGTTGAAGAACTGGTAGCGTTGTTCATAACGGTAGTTGCAGTCGGCCCCCCAGTTGCTCTGCCGGAAATCCTGCACCACCTCAAATCCGGCAACGATCCCCTCGTCCATCATGTCGAGCACCTGGGTCTCGCCGTAGGGATAGATTGGGAACCCCCCTCCACTGCCGCCGCCACAACCGGTTGAATCGCGGAAGCCGTTGCTCCCGTAGTCGACGTGCCATTCCACCAACTTGGCATTACTCAATGCACTCTGCCCTTGATAGGACACCTGGTAGACGCGGAGACCATCGCTAGGCGTAGTCTCATAGGAGAGGGACCATCCACTGCGATTGAGGGTACCGGGTGCCGGGCAGCCCTCCGGCTCATAGTGAATGCTCGTTGAGCCGTCATCCGGCGCCTGCGCCGTCCAGGCCAGATCGATAAACTCTTCGGTCGTGAGGTCAACGAAGGCCCACAGGATGTACTTACCGAGGTCAAAGGTAGGTGCCACACAGAAGTGCCCCTCGTCACAGGCAGTGCCAGACAGATCGGCATCCATGGGCGCCCAATCGGAGGTAGTAGGTTGATACCCGAGCACCTCGATCAATTCCGGTGCATTAAATGCAATTTCTCGCGCACGCTCCGCCAGGCGGGCGTTGATGCCGGGGCGCATCCCGTGCTGACGGATCACGTCCAGCACCTTTTCCGACTTGGTATCCACAATAGCAATGACCGAGGTGTTCTCATCCAGATTGTAGAGGTTGACCTGGAGGCATTGGGAAGCGGCACAGGCGCGGCTGGCTTGGGTATATTGTTTGCCCGTTCGCACCACGCCGAATACTTCAGAACGGTGCCCAGCAGTGTAGGCCTGAACACGTGCATCCTGAAGCGCCAACTCCTGCGCCAGCTGTTGCTCCCGGTCCAGCTCATCCATGAGCGGGCGCGACGCCGACTTGCCGCGTGCTACCTCCGACGGTCCCACGACTAGCATCGTCAGGAAAGCAATGGGGAGAATAGAAGCAAGAGTAGCCAGCAGCCACTTCCACGTCGATCGACTCTTCACGGATAGGTACCTCGTATCAATAGATAGCTCTCACTGAACCGCCCGTGCCAAACCAAAGCCTGCACGCTTACAGAGCGTCCACTACGTCCTGCGCATTATGTGCTGCGCTTTCCATATCGCGTATCCCGTCTTCCGCGTTGCCCAGCGGAACATGCAACATGCAACATGTAACACCCTTTACCAACCTATGCTCGCCCCAATCCTTCCTACCCAACCTCCTCGATCTGTACCGCAGCAAGCGCATCATGCACGTCTGCTATCAACTTGCGCCGTAGTTCTGCGCCGTGCGTAAAGCGAGCTTTTGCTACCAGCGTCAATTGGGTTTTGTCACTAAGCTCACCCGTCTCGCTGATGATCTCCGGCCGCTCGACCAGCAACTCGTCGTACTTTTCGCTGGCCTCCTCCGCTACCTGTTCCAACACCGCGATGGTGGCACGGAGATCCCTGGGCGCCACGGTGACACGTACCGATGCAGGAGAGAACGTACCGCGCGAGAAGTTGCGAATCACGCGGACATCTCCATTGGGAACCACAAACAGTTCCCCACTGTCGGCGCGAATAACGGTGGTCCGTATTCCCACCGCCTCCACGGTGCCGATCACGTCCATGATCTCCACCTTCTCCCCGAAAGCATACGAGTACTCGAAGAGCAGAGTAATACCCGCCAGATAGTCACTCACCAGTGGACGAGCACCCAGACCAAAACCGGCGCTGAACAGGCCTAGAGCGGGAAAGAGATAGCTGGCCTCAGCAATATCCAATAGCAAGAGTCCCCAGATGATGGCGATGGAGATGATGATGAAGGAGGTTAACCCCGAAAGAAGGCCCTCGAGCGTGCGTGCGCGGCGCTCACTGACGATGATCCGATCATCGCGCAGAGCAAAGCGAAAGAATCGACGTACGTTCCTTTGCGCCACCACGAGGGCAACGAGCGTTAACAGGATGATGGTCACAAAGCGCGCTATGTAGCCCCACCAATAGTCGAGGCTGTATAGCACGACTAACTGTTCCTGCCATGTTCCTTCACCAAACATCTATCCTCCCAGCAAAAACAACCAGCGGGCGACATCCTTGCCCGCTGCTCCCCTGCATTGTAAAAAGGTCCTGCTGGAAGTCAAACATCACTGATCACTGCCGTTTCCCCATTTCGCCAGCACCTCTATAATCGACCCGGAGCGTTTGCCCTTCATCGCAGGATGGAACACAGGCTATGATAAAGCGAATCGTTGCGTGCTTTGGGTTACTGCTCGTACTGGTCGGGTGCGCGCAGTTTCCAGAGGAGGCCGAGAGCAATCTGAGCGTGCTACAGCCCCTCCCTACGCTGAGCGCCACACGTCCACCACTTGTCACCAGTACCTCGGCACTAATCCCAATGTCAGTCAACTCGACGGCAACGCCCGACCTACATGTGCTGGCTGAGCAGTTTGCCTCACAACGTGGTGAGCTCTCATTTCGCTATCCCCCAGAATGGCGTGTGAGTGATCATTCAGATGAGAGCGAGGCAGTGGTGATTGCTCAGTCACCTACAGGTTCGGAGATTAATGGGATCTTTGCGGTGAACCTGCAAAACGTGGGCGGTACGCTGTCGATGGACGATCTGTACTTGCTTGCCGATACCTATCTGCGTTCCCTCTTTGGTGATGCGCTGGACACCCTCCCCGTCTCCTACCGGGAGGAAAACGGGGTACTGCTCGCCACCGTCATCTCTGAAGAAGAGGGGGAGCCTTTTCAGTTCGAGATTCGCTTTGCCTCCCGCCCACCCTTCTCTCAGGTACTTGCCCTGATCGCCCCACAGGCGGCCTGGGATCGGATCGCGCCGCTCCTCGATGCGATGGCGCGCTCGGTCTCCGTGGAACCTGAGCAGGCAGCGATCATGGCAACGCCGACAGCCGCCACGGCACGGCAGAGCGAGGGCTTGTCCGTGCACAACACCTCGCTCTACCGGGCCACCACCGATTCCCTCTATCTGGTGGGAGAAGTCATGAACGAAAGTGAGGTTCCCTACGAGGATGTTCAAGTGATCGTCGCGCTATTAGGCGAGGACGGGACAGAATTGGCAAGCACCCAGTGGCGGGGCCAACGGCACCTCCTTCCCCCTGGTGAGCGGACTCCCCTTCTTGTTATCTTCCAGGAGGCGCCGAAGGAGTGGATGGATTATCGTGTCAAGGTGGAGGCCTTACCAGCAGATTACTATCTCAAGCGTGTTACCACCCACTTTGAGACAAGCGATATCAAGGGTACGGAGCCAACGTTTGGTGAGTATGCCCTGAGCGGACAGGTGCGCAATGTGGGACCGGACGCTCGTTTTGTCGAGGTGATTGGAACCTTGTACGATGCGGAGGGTCGGGTATTGGCGGTGGAAAGCACGACGCTGGAACAGAACGTGCTCGCGAGTGGTGCGCTAGCCCCCTTCACCATCACCTTCTTCAGTAAGGCGGAGGGGGACGTGGCGCGTTACGAGGTCATAGTGGAGGGTACGCGCCTTGCGATCGAAGAGTAAGCCGATGAATCGACGGGAACTAGTCAACCTATTGCGCGATCACTTCACGGAGGAGTTCCACGCTCCACGTGAGGCGGGGTGGCAAGAGATGGCGGACTTTCTGGCGGAGCGCCTTGATGTCTCCATGGAGCAGGCAGAGACATGGCTCGCTGACTTGGAGAAAACCGGCATCATCAACTTCCTTGCATTCGAGGAGCCCGATGCCCCGGCCATGCTCGAGGCTGCCCGCTACGGCGATATGCCTGCGCAAGGTACGGCAGAGGGGTACTGGACCATTGCGCGCGAGTTCTAACGTTCCTAGCGCCGCCGCTCCATGCCAAACCATGGAAGCTCCTCCTCAGGGAATGGCTCAGGTTCATCCATGGTAAGCTCCTCGACCTCGACCTCCGCTTTGCTCTTCCTGACCTTCTTTTTCTTGGGATTCTTGAGGGGTTGGGGTGCGAAGCGTGTCCGCGCCTCGGCCTCACAGTTCCCGCGATGTGCGTATCGGCTCTCCCATGTTCCTCGTTCCACTCCAACCAGGCGATAATCCCCCGCCTCGATAGCCTGACCGCAAATCACACAGACAGCTGCCATAGCGACTTCCTTCGGGCAAACAAAGCTCCTACAGCTCCCTCCAAGGACCTACAGTAGGGGCCGACAACCACCACCATCTCGTTCACCAAAACTCACAGATGACTAACGGCAACATCGTCAGGTGGGGAGAGCCAGAGTTGGTGGGCATAAGGCTGGTAGCCTAGGCGCCGTGCGATGCGGAGGGAGGGCTCGTTGTGCAGCGGCGCGCTCCACTGCACGAGCGGGACGAAGGAGAGAGCACCGCTCGTGGCGGCACTGGCGACAGCCGTTCCCCACCCTTTATTGCGGTGGCGCGGAAGCGTGTTGATTCCGACCTCGAACAGATACTTGGTTACTGGACGTGTGCCACCCATCGATACAATCTTCCCCTCAAAGTACGCCCCCCAGAGTCGCTCGTTCGCCGTCACGCGACCACCTATCGCCCACGCGTGGAAGATCTCCGGCTCGCGCGCCTGCAAGATGCGCGCGAAGCGGCCCAGCTCGCCCGCGTCCCGTCGCTTCAACAGTCGAACGAAAGGGTGCGAGTGCGGCTGAAAGGTGTGCTTGGTGGCATAGGAGAGGGCACTGGGGCCGTAGAAAGCTATCCGTCCCCGCCCAGCGTCGAGTTGCTCGGACCAAAACTCAGGGTCGAGCAACTGCTGGACGGTCGCATCCGATGCGCAGGCGATGAGATGGGGCAATCCTATGACAGCCGCACCGTCCGGTGTCGCAAGCACCTGCACCTGCCGCTGGCCGCATGGCACAAGGCGTACCTCACCGGCTCGCAGGTCACCCGACTCACATCCCAACTCGTTCGTCCAGAACCGATCAAGTTTTGTAAGAGGAAGAACAGTCTGTGTCGTTTGCATGACAGTAAGATTAGCAACACCACGTGCTAGAAGCAAGTACGAACTCGTTAATTCGCTTGAGTGTGTTTCACTTCGTTTCCTCCCTGACGCAGCAGTAACCTATACTACAAACTATTGACCCTGGGACTCTTGAACTTGACGTTATCATGGAAGCTACATTAGAGCAGATTAATGGACGCGTCATCGCCATTCGCTATGCGAGTAGGGACTTCGCCGTGGCGCTCCTGGCACAGCAAAACGGTGAAGAGACGGTGATCGTGGGTGACCTGGCAGCGATAGAGGAGGGGCAGGATCTCTCGCTCTACGGCCGCGCCACATTGCATCCGAAGCACGGCCCACAATTCCGCGTTGAGTACTTTCACCCGGTTATGGCACGGTCGCGAGAGGCGATTTGTCGCTTCTTGACGGAGCAAGTAAGTGGTATTGGAACTGCCTTATCGGAGCGCATCGTCAGTTATTTCTACCCCTTGCATGGGGAGGCGATGTTGGAGCGACTCCTCGAGGAGCCCGAGCAACTGCGTGAGATGCCGGGGCTGGGCGAGACACGCGTACAGGCGGTGATTGACACATTACGAGAGAGCTATGGTTCCCGGCAATTCTTGCTTGAGTTGTATGAGGTCGGCATATCGCCGACCATGGCACGCACCATCTTGAAGTTCTACGAAGAGAAAGGGATCGACCCCCTGCGTGTCTTCCAGGAAACGCCCTATCAGATAGTGCAGGATATCCCCACACTCCGCTTCGAGACTTTGGACCGCATCGTGCGGCAGCGTGGCCTGCCCCAGGACGACGAGGGGCGGCTTCAGGCAGCCATCACCCACATCCTGCTGCGAGCCTTTCACCGCAGTGGTCACTTTTACCTCCCCGAGCAACCTCTGCTCGAGCACCTCTACTCCCTGATCTGGCAGGATGCCCCGCCGCCTGATGCCGTCAACCGCATCGGCGACGCCCTGGAGCGGCTGCGCAACCAGCGTTACGTGCAGATCGTCGCCGTGGATGAGGAGTTGGCCTTCTATACTCGTCACTCCTGGATCACCGAGGAGGAGCTGGTATGGCATCTCTCGCGGTTGCTCGAGGCGCCTGTTCCACCACTCGGTTTCGCCAGCTTGAGCAGCGAGCGTGTGCGAGAGGCAGCCGAGGAACGCGCGGGCATCATCTTGGACCCGGCTCAGGCTGCAGCATTCGACCACGCGATGGCGAGCGGGGTCTGCATCGTCACGGGTGGTCCCGGTACCGGTAAGTCCACACTCGCGAGATTGATCGTAGATAGCTGGGAGGAGGCGGGGCTGACGGTCAAACTTGCCGCCCCTACCGGGCGGGCAGCGCGTCGCCTTGCCGAACTGACGGAGCGCGAGGTCACGACGGTTCATAGATTGCTGGAGTGGCGCGAGGGAGAATTTCAGCGCAATGAGGTGGATCCCATCGAGGCGGAAGCCATCCTGATCGACGAGAGCTCGATGCTCGATGCGCCGTTAGCCTGGTCACTCTGTCGCGCGATCCCGGATGGATGCCGCGTGCTCTTCATGGGGGATGTGGATCAGCTGCCGAGTGTGGGACCGGGGAACGTGCTACACGACCTGATCGAGAGTGGACGGCTACCGGTGGCGCGACTGAACCAGATTCATCGGCAGGATACCTCGCAAGAGAACCTGATCGTGCAGCTTGCCCACGCGATCAACAACGCGCCGCCGGGCCAACCGATTCCTGGTGGGCCAACCCTGGCGAAACGGCCAGCGGACGGCAATGTCTTCCTCTTCGATACCCGTCTTCCATGGGCGCGATGCAGCTGTGGCGGGGTCCGTTTGCCGCACCATTGTCCAACCTGTGAGGATGGTGAGGGGCTTGCGATGGTGCCGGTCGAATCACGCGCCGCGGAATTGATCCAGGAACTGGTGATGGAGCGGATCCCGCGCACCTTCGGCGTGGCAAGTGTGGATGTGCAGGTGATTGCACCCCGCTACGGCGGCTCGATGGGGGTGGATGAACTGAACGAGCGGCTGCGGGGCGCGCTCAATCCCGCGAGGGCCACCCGCCCCGAGTTGATCTTCGGCGACCGTCACTTCCGTCTGGGCGACCGGGTAATGGCCATCCGGAACAACTATGAGAAGGATGTGGTGAACGGGCTGCAGGGAGAGGTGGTAGATGTAGATCCGAGCACCAAGATGGTGAAGGTACGGTTCGATGGCGAGGTGTCGGCGAGTTTCAGGAAGGACGAACTTGACGATCTCACCCACGCCTACGCCATCACCGTCCATAAGTCGCAAGGGGGCGAGTTCCCCGTGGTCGTGCTCGTGCTTGACCCCTCCGCCGGACCCCTTCTCCATCGCCAACTGCTCTACACGGCCGTTACCCGTGCGCGTGACCTACTCGTTCTCGTGGGCGACCCCATCGTGCTGGAGCGCGCCACCAGGAATAACCGCCCGCGGGACCGCTGGACCGGATTAGGCTGGTGGCTGCGCGTCGGCTTCGAGGGCTAGAGTGAGTCCCTGTATCAGACAAGGCCGCCCAGAGCGAGGAAGAGTACGAGCGCGAGAAGACAGGCGCCGGCGAGGAAGAGTTGCACTTTTCGTTTCTCATTATCTTCGAGGGGCAATCCGTCAATCCCATCGCTTTCGATGCCTTGCGTGCCTTCGCTGGCAAGCACGGCCTGCTCGGAACCACCCCCTGCCTCTACGCCAACCCGCGCCGCTGCTTTGCTTGAAAGGCTTACCAATGCCCGAAATGGTCTGGTCCAATAAGGCTCGGGCTCCGGGTCCATCAATTGGGCCTGTTGGATGGCGTCTCGTGCTTCCTGAAGCGCAACTTCCTCACTACTAAGAACACTCTGCGATTCGGACTGCTTCTCACTACCGTGGCCATTCGTCTCGTGGTGCGGCGTTTCGAAGCGGGGCAATCCGGTCAGGAAAATGTCGTCGCCCACACCCTTGCCTGCCTTCTCGCTCTCGTTCCCGGCAGCGCTATCCAGTAGGTCAGCGTCGTCAGGATCCTCTACGTGCGCCTCAACCAGGAGCGAGGTGTCCAGGGACTGACCATCGGCGACGAGTTGCTCCGCCTCGTCCTGGGTGCGCTCTGTGATACTGCGGGTCCGCTCGAGCACCTCCGTAAGGGCCGATCGCAGTTGCACGCTCTCGTGATGGAGGGCGGCGATCTCGTTAAGCAACTGCTGGCGCTCCTGCTTGGCCTCGGCCTCGAACTGCTCCGCCACCTGCTTCGCCCGTTTCCGGATCTGGAAGGACGCCCTCCGGACCTCCACGATCGCGGGGCTCATGTCTCCTTCCTCGCTGTAGAGCACCTCGAACTCGCGGGCGAGCTTTTCCTCTTGCCGGTGTGCCTCCTTCACCATCCGGGCATTGCTGTTCTGCGCCCGCTCGAGAATGGAGTTCACCCCCTCGACGGCCTCGAGCATCATGTGACGCAACTGTTGGCTCTCCACAAGAATCGCACTCATCTCGTCCGCCAGCTTCTCTTGTTCCTGGCGCGTCACATGCATCGTGAGCATCGATTCCGTCTGGGCTTGCTCGCTGATAGCGCGTAGCCGCTCCATCGTTTCATTGATGACCGCTTGGGTACTTCCCGAGTACGCCACCTGGCTCTCCGCGGACCTTGAGAGGCGCTCCTCCAACTCCCGCACCTGCGATCTCAGCTCCGCCTTTTCTGCTTCAAGCAACTCGACCCGACGTTGGAGCAGTCGGCGCAGTAGATGACTTCGCGTTATATAAATATCCTGGTTTACCACACTGCATCTCCCCATACACTCTAAACAACTCGCTTGCCCCTTTTGCGTCGCAAGGTAATCTCTTAATCTAAAGGATTGATGAAAAGCACGCGCTCAATCAATGAATAGACCGTCATGCCGGACGAGCGGAGAAGGAGTAGAAGGAAGAATGAAGGAGCAACTGCCGATCTTTGTCTACGGCACGCTACGTCCCCGAGGATCGAACTACTACATCATCGAGAGCTGGGTGCGGGATGTGCAGTCTGCAGAGATGGCGGGGCTACAACTGTGGAACCTTGGACCCTACCCGATGGCATGCGAGGGGGTAGGGCGCGTGCGTGGCGAGCTCCTCACGCTTGAGCGCACCTGCCACAAGGAGGCACTGGCCCGGATCGACCAGTTGGAGGGCGTCGACCCTGCCACGCCTACCCGACCCGGCCGGATCAACTACTGGCGAGCACGGCGTATCGCCCTTCTCCCCGCCGCCGGCGCTCCTCATCCCGAGGCGTGGGTCTACCTGGGCGACATCAAACACGCCCGCCAAGGCACCCGCATCCTGACCGGCGACTGGTGGGAAGCAGCAAACCCCACTCGTTAGGCCAACCCCAATCGCACCCCCTGCCCTTCACCTTCTGCCCAGCCTACAATCCGTCATCTCCAATCTCCAGTCTCCACTCCGCACTCCGCACTCCGCATTCCGCACTTCCCTCATTCTTCCGGCCAACTACTACCCGCTTCCGGCCCTTCCTCGGCCAACCGGCACCACCTCGATTCAAAATAGAGGAGCGGCTCTTCGTCCTCCTCCATCGCCCCCGCCACCACTTCGCCCACGAAGATGGTGTGATCGCCACCATCGTAGCTGTGGCGCACCTCGCAATCGACCCACGCTAGACAACCGGGTATGATAGGCGCGCCCGTCGTCGCCGTGCGGTAGTCAATCCCTTCAAAGCGATTTGCCGTCAGATTTGACATCTCGGGATAGCGACCGGCAAAGCGGTCGGCCCACTCCATCTGTTCCAAGGACAGGATGCTCACCGCGTACACGCCGCTCCTCTCTATCTTCTCATGCGTGTAGAGCTGTTTGTCAACGCATACAAGAACCAGGAATGGTTCCAGACTAACACTGCAAAATGCATTGGCCGTAATCCCGACCGGCTTGTCGTCAGCCATCGTTGCAACAATCGTCACACCCGTGGCAAACTGCGCCATTGCCCGCTTAAAGGTTCCCTCATCAATCGACATAAACTCTCTCTTATGATTGGTGCTCTAGTGCAACATCACAGCGGTTGTTCCGGAAACGTGAACGACACTAGAGAGTGGAGATTAGAGACTAGAGATTAGAGACTAGAGATTGGAAATGCGGCGTCACTCCACACTCCGCACTCCGCACTCCGTAGTCTCCAATCTCCCATTCCCGAAAAGCTACCTTGGTTCTGCACTAGGGTGGAAGTTGAATACTTCGGTTCATTGTACAGAGCGACTTGTGGGGTGGCAAGCAACCCATCCAACGATTGAACGGTTGAATTGATGGTTGACCTGAGACCAACCTTCATGGTATCATAGCCGCAGATTTCCAAGCCTAACACAACGATCATGCACACTCGACACGCTCTCACCATTGGCATGCCCTGTGCCTCGGTCCCTATGAAAGGATCGGGGCTTGCCGTGCTGAGAGGGTGTTCCGCCTGGAAAGGCTAGAGCTATGGGCATTGTGAGTGATCGCTAGCCCACTCCAGAACAGACAGCGCCTCCCACGTGAGGCGCTTTTTTTTGCACTTTCACAAGGGCGACCAATAGTACGAACCTATGTTACAATCTGCCATCATAGCGGTGGTCGACGAACAGCATCGGTAAAAGGAAGCAGCTCCCATAACTCCCACAGCTCCCATAGCTCCTATAGCTGCGATAGGAGCGTACCGCGTCACCGCTTCTGCTCACCAAAACTGATAAAGAGAGGAGAAAGAACAAATGAGCGAGATTATCGGGATTTTCGTTGCCTGGCCCTACGCAAATGGCCCCGCACATCTAGGCCATGTGGCGGGAGCCTACCTGCCCGCGGATATCTTCGCGCGCTACCACCGACTAAAAGGAAATCAGGTCCTTATGGTATCCGGCTCCGACACGCACGGCACGCCCATTACCGTCCAGGCAAAGGAAGAGGGACGCTCGCCGCACGAGGTGTTTGAGCGGTATCACCAGCGCTTCCTCGACGATTGGCAGAAGCTAGGCTTGTCCTACGACCTCTTTACCCACACAGACACCGAGAACCATTACGTTATCGCGCAGGATATCTTCCGCAAGCTCTACGAGCAGGAGGTCCTCTACCTGGCCAAGCAAAAGCAGCTGTACGATGTGCAGGCGGGGCAGTTCCTGGCGGATCGCTATGTAGAGGGGACCTGTCCCTACTGTGGCTTCGAGGACGCGCGCGGCGACCAGTGCGACAATTGTGGGCGCACCCTCGATGCCGTCCAGCTCATCGACCCGCGGTCGACGCTGACCGGCACCACCCCCGTCGTGCGGGAGACCGAGCATTTCTTCATCGATCTTCCTGCCTTTGAAGAGGAGCTGCGGTCATATGTCGAGGCCCAGACCCACTGGCGACCGACGGTCCGCAACTTCGTGCTTGCTTGGCTCCGTGAGGGGCTCCAGCCGCGTGCCATGACGCGAGATATCGACTGGGGCATCCCTGTTCCGGTGGAAGGTTGGGAGGACAAGGTGATGTATGTCTGGTTCGAGGCCGTTATCGGCTACATCAGTGCCGCCGTCGAATGGGCCAGCAATCGCGGCACGCCTCTCGCGTGGGAGCACTGGTGGAAGAACCTAGCCGCCCGCAGCTACTACTTCATCGGCAAGGACAATACTCCCTTCCATACCGTGCTCTGGGGCACAGAGCTGCTCGCCTACGACCGCGACTTTAACCTGCCCTACGATGTGCCGGCCAACGAGTACCTGAACCTCGAGGGGCAGCAGTTCTCCAAGAGCCGTCGCTGGGCCATCTGGCTTTCCGACTTCCTGCGCGACTACGATCCCGACCCGCTACGCTACTACCTTACGGCGACTGCGCCGGAGACAAAGGATGCCGACTTCACCTGGGAGGGCTTCGTCACGCGCAACAAAAGGAGTTGGTCGCCGCATGGGGGAACCTCGTCAACCGCGTGCTTGGCTTCGCCTACACGCGCTACGACGCCAAGGTGCCGGAGCCGCAGGCGCTGGACGACGAGGATCGTGCTCTCCTCGACAAGATCGAGGAAGGGTTCGATGTCGTAGGGGCTCTCTACGAGCAGGTAAGGCTGCGTGACGCGCTCAAGGAAGCAATGGCCCTGGCCCGCGAGGTAAACGTCTACCTGGATCGCAAGGAGCCGTGGAAGGTCTACAAGGAAGACCCGGCCGCCGCAGGCACGACCATCTTCGTCGCGATGAAGGCCATCGACTCGCTCAAGATCCTGCTGGCGCCCGTCCTGCCCCACAGCAGCCAGCCGGTGCACGAGCTCTTTGGATACGAGGAGCCACTCTTCGGCGAGCTACGCGTGGAGCATTACGAAGAAACCACACGCAGCCACGACGCCTTGCTCTACCGACCCACGGCCGCCGAACGGGAGCACCTCGACCGCTGGCAGCCCAGCAACCTCCTCCCCGGCACCCCCTTCCAGCGCCCCACCCCGCTCTTCAAAGTGCTCGACGAATCCATCATCGACCAAGAGCGCGCCAAACTCGGCACCGACGCCGTAGCAATGGAGTAGAGGACGCATAGCCAACGCGGAATAGCGTATCGAAATCGTAGAACAAACGTACAGCTTTCCGAACCGAAGCCAGCTATCCTTTCCTCATCTTTCTCCTCCTTGCATAGAGGGGTCGCAAGTCCCAAACTCGCGACCCCTCTATCGCTTTATACCAGCTGTGTCTTGAAATGCCGCAGAGGTTCGTAGTAAACACTTTAGTGTTCGTCCGTCTCACGA
>JALZCF010000196.1 GCA_030863245.1 Chloroflexota bacterium | reverse complement strand
GGAATACACACGCCACAATGTATAGTATGCAACATGCAACATGCAATATGCAACATGCAGCCCGCAAAACTCTAGTTGACACCCATCACTATACCTGCTATACTCGCAACCACCATGATATTAGTGTGTTTCCGAGACCCTCGTAGCCCTCGCCATAACTCAGGCTCTGTTCTGAGTCATTCGCGCTTGGGCTAGCTAACAGCACAAGAGAGAACGACCCTCCGGACAGAGCAATGTCCGGAGGGTTTTTTTATTGCTCTTACATCATATACTGCATTGCCGCAGGCCCCATCCGGACGAAAACAATCGTCTGAGGGGCCGTTTTGCTAGGAGGTAAGAAAAAGTGATACGTGCAGGTGTCGTCGGCGCGACAGGCTATACCGGCTTCGAGACCATTCAGATACTGGACCGCCACCCCGAGGTGGAGCTGACCTTCGCGACGGCGCGGAGCGATGCGGGCAAGCGGTTGAGTGAGTTGTATCCAACGCCTATCGAGCTGACGCTGCAGCCAGTAGAAGCGGTAGATCTTGCTTCTGTGGATGTCCTCTTCCTGGCGTTACCCCATGTGGCCGCCGCTGACGTCGCAGTGCAGGCTTTGGAGGCGGGCACGCGGGTCATCGACCTGAGTGCGGACTTTCGATTGAGAGATGCGGCGGTGTACGAGCAGTGGTACGCCCACCGCCATCCCGCCCCTCATCTATTGTCGGATGCCGTGTACGGGTTGACGGAATGGGCCCGCGGCCCATTGCGCGGTGCGCACCTCGTCGCGAACCCGGGATGTTATCCAACCTCTATCCTGCTCGCGACGGCACCCTTGTTGCAGGCTGGGCTGTTAGAGGGGGTGGTGATCATTGCGGATTCCAAGAGTGGCGTGAGCGGCGCCGGTCGTTCGCCGAAAGTGGGTTCACTCTTTGCCGAGGTGAGCGAGAACTTGAAACCGTACAACATCGGTCACGGTCACCGCCATGTGGTCGAGATCGAGCAGGAAATGATAGCCCTCGCTGTGGAGAAGACGCCACGCGGCATCGTCTTCTCGCCACACCTGCTGCCGGTCAAACGTGGCATCCTGTCGACCATCTACTTGCCCATGCCGCAGGGATGGAGTGCCGCGCAGCTGCGGGCGCTGTTTGTCGAGTGCTACGCAGACGAGCCGTTCGTCTGGCTTCTGCCGGACGGCACTACAGCGACGTTGGCTCACACTGTCCACACTAACCGCTGCGCCATCTCGCTCCATCCCGTTCCCGAACGGGAGCAATTGATCCTCGTCAGTACCATAGACAATCTTGTGAAGGGTGCGGCGGGACAAGCGGTACAGAACATGAATGTGATGTTTGGGTTAGAGGAGACAGCGGGGTTCGTGGAGCGAAGAGCGGGGAGTGGGGAAGGATGAAAACCGCCACGTCGTCATCCGTTAATTCATCCTTCATCCTTTATCCTTCATCCTTCCGAAAGGAGACCTAATGATTGTCATCAAGGTTGGCGGGAACGAATTGGATCGACCGGTATTCCTGGAGGGATTTGCTGAGGCGGTGGCGATGTTGGGGGAGCGACCGGTGATCGTGCACGGCGGGGGCCGGGGGACGACGATGTTGATGGAACAGTTCGGGTTGGAGCCCCGCTTTGTTGAAGGACTGAGGGTCACGGACGCCCAGACATTGGAGTTGGCGGTGATGGGCATGGTGGGGCAGGCAAGTATGCAGTTGGTGCAGGCATTGACTCGTGTAGGGCTCCCCGCGCTCGGGCTAAGTGGGGTGGATGCGGGATTGGTCACGGCACGAAAATTGGAGGTGGCGAGCGGCGATCTCGGTGCGGTGGGCCATCCGGTAGCGGTGGACAGGGCGCGGCTGGTGGCCTTACGACAGGCGGGATTTCTTCCTTGTGTCGCGCCGATATGCTGTGATGACCACGGCGACCTGCTCAATGTCAATGCGGACTCGGTCGCCCAGAGCATCGCTGCCGCGCTGGATGCCGATCTACTGATCTTCCTCACCAATGTTCCCGCTGTCCGGATTGGAGGACGCGCGAAGGGAATGTTGACGCCGGAAGCAGTCGAGCAAGGGATTCGCGACGGCGAGATCGCGGGGGGCATGATTCCGAAAACGCGTGGCGCGGTCTCTGCTGTCGAGGCTGGTGTCCGTCGCGCCCTTATTACGGATCTCTCTGGCCTCCGCACCATCGCACAGGGAGCGGTGGCAGGCACAATCATTGTTCGACAAGAGCGTGTTGCGGTTTGACCGGTCCGATAAGGATCAAGTAACTAGACATAACCAGTCATTGGAGGAGAACTCTTTTGAACGCCCGACAAGTCATCGATCTCGAACAACAATACCTCTTACAGAGTTACAAACGCCCTGACTTTGTGCTGGAGCGGGGGGAAGGGGTGTATCTATTCGATACAGAGGGTAATCGTTACCTGGATATGGTAGGTGGAATTGCAGTGAACGCCCTGGGTTATGGGGATCCGGAGATGCTGGAGGTGATGCGGGAGCAGGTGGGTTCCCTGCTGCACGTGTCGAACCTCTACCATACCGCACCCCACGCCGAGCTGGCGGAAAAGCTTGTCACCTCCTCCTTCGCCGACCGGGTGTTCTTCTGCAACAGTGGCACGGAGGCAGTGGAGGGTGCACTAAAGTTCGCGCGGAAGTGGGCACGCATGAGTAGTGGCAACCAGGACAAATGCGAGATTGTCTCCTTCACACAGGCGTTCCATGGGCGCTCTATGGGCGCACTCGCTACCACCGCTAACGCCAAGTATCGCGAACCTTTTGGCCCCCTTATTGGGGGCGTTTCTTTCGCGGAGTTCAATAATCTGGAAAGCGCCTCCGAACTGATCAACACGAACACGGCGGCTGTTATCGTCGAGCCGGTGCAGGGCGAGGGGGGCATCACACCTGCCGACGATAACTTCCTGACAGGGTTACGTACGCTGTGTGATGAATATGGTGCAGCACTTATCTTCGATGAGGTGCAATGTGGCATGGGGCGTACTGGGACCCTGTGGGCTTACGAGGCAACCGGTGTGACACCGGATCTCATGGCGATTGCCAAGCCCCTCGGCGGCGGTCTACCCATTGGCGCGATCCTGATGACGCAGGACGTGGCCAACGCCATCATGGTGGGGGAGCATGGCTCGACATTTGCAGGAAGCCCCTTCGTCACCGCCGTGGCAGGTTATGTATTCGATCGAATTACTGATCCTGCTTTCTTGGATCACGTG
>JALZCF010000182.1 GCA_030863245.1 Chloroflexota bacterium | reverse complement strand
CTCTCCTTCTCCTACACCAGATCCATTCTTGCCCTACTACATCGAAACCCTCACCGCGCGCCCCTACGGTGAGGGCCCCATCAGGATCGGTATGCTGTTGGAGGAGACACCCACCTTCCAGCGCTACGCCATCTCCTATCCCAGCGACGGCCTACATATCACGGGTTACCTAAACTTGCCGAAGGGCACGGGGCCGTTTCCCGTCATCATTCTCAATCACGGCTACTACCCGCCGGAGCACTATCAAACCGGCGACGGCACCCGCGAAGCCGCCGACTTTCTTGCCCAGCACGGCTATCTCACCCTCGCCAGCGACTATCGCAACTACGCCGGCAGTGACCATAGCGACAACTTCTTTCGCCTCGGCTTCGTCGTGGATATCATGAACCTGCTTGCCTCCCTCGACACACTACCCGCGGGCTGGGCGGACACCGAGCGCGTCGGCATGTGGGGTCACTCGATGGGGGGTGGCGTGACCATCAACGTCGTCGCGCTTGCAGGCGACGCATTGGATGCGGCCGTCATCTATGGTGGCATGAGCGGCGACATGAGTGACGCGACTCGCCACGTCCTCGCCGTGTGGCAGCGCCCCGATTACATGATACCCGTCGCCGCCTGGGGTGGTCCCGACGAGCGTCCCGATGCCTACGCTCACATGAGTGCCCTCAGTCACCTCGACCGCGCCCACGCCGCCCTCTCGATCCACCACGGCACCTACGACGAGCAGGTTCCCTACTCATGGTCCGAGAAACTGCGTGACGTCGCACTCACAGCGGGACTGCGGGTGGAGCACTTCGCCTACCCTAACGTCCAGCACAACTTTAGCGGAGAAACGTGGACATTGTTCATGGGGCGGAGTGCAGACTTTTTCGCTCGAGAGGTAAAGGGCAGATGAAACAGGAGCACCCATGCCAGAGTTAGGCGTCAACATCGCCATCATCCGCAACGATCGAATCCTCCTGATCAAACGGGAAGATTTCGAGGTTTGGGGCTTGCCAGGCGGCAACATCGATACGGGCGAGTCTGTGGCTGAAGCGGCGCGACGCGAGGCGCGTGAAGAGACCGGACTCGACGCAGCGCTAGCGGGCGTGGTCGGCGTTTACTCCATGCCGTACTGGAAAAGTGGCGGCAACCATATCGTGCTATTTGCTGCGCAACCGATCGGTGGCGAGCTACACCTTCAGAAAGGTGAGGTGTTGGCGGCAGATTACTTCAATCCAGATGAGCTTCCTGAGCCGCTCGTCTGGTGGCACCGCCAGCGGATCCTTGATGCACTCAATGGGGAGCGCGGCATGACACGCTCCCAGAATGCAATCTGGCCCTTCCAGCACCCCATGACGAAAGAGGAGCTCTACGCCTTTCGCGACCGCTCGGGCCTGTCGCGGCAAGAATTCTTTTTGAAGTACTTAAGTCAGGCAGAATGGGAATAGAGATGACAGGGTGAGAGACGTTAGCCTCCGTCGGCTGGCTTCCTTGCTATCGTGATCAACCCCGTCCCGATCGGCAACGATGTCACCCGCAACAGTTGTTGTTCGGCGAGACCAATCATCGTCAGAACGGCATTGACGATGGGGTGGGTAGGCTGCATATCCACCTGGTAGGCATCCTCGTCAAAATAGTGCGATTTGAGATCCTCGGGCGCTTCTCGGCGCTTGTTAGCAAAAACCACAGCGACCGCGAGTGGTAAGACGAGGAAGTTGTTGTACGTCGATTCGAGCGGTACGAACCCTACCTGACGTAGCTTGCCCTGCAATTCCTCCGATGTGTAGCGGCGCTTGTGGTCGTTGAGCTCGTCGTTGAAGCTCCACAACCACTGGAAGGCAGGAACGGAGATTAACATCAGGCCCCCTGGCTTCAACACCCGGTATGCCTCACGAAGGATCGCCACATCATCCTCGTTGTGTTCGATAACGTCCAGCGCCGTCACCAGATCAAAGCTTTCATCCTCGAACGCTAGCTCCTCCGCCTCACCCAGCCGGATATCATAGCCACGCTCCTGCCCCACCTTCACCGGCGCCGGATGATTCTCCACGCCAATGACATCGCCGTAGCGACTAAGGTGGTGATACATATTTCCCGCGCCCGAACCCACATCCAAGATCATCAAGTCACGCCGCTTGGTGTGCCGATCCAGCACTGCCTCCAACGCACGCGTGCGACTAGCAAACCACCAGTGACTATCCTCCTCGATCCGCTCGGGAATTCGTGCTCGGTCTACATTAACCTTTACCTTTTCCACATCTCTCCCTTTCTAGTAGATAGTAGATAGTAGATGGTAGATGGGGAACGGCTAGGAGTCGTTCCCCATCTATCATCTACTATCTACCACCTACCAAAGCCGTTACCTATCCTTTATTTCTGCAAATCCTTGTTCTACATACGCCTGCTCCAACCTCGGCACCAACACCTGCCAATCGAACTGTTCACGCACATAGGCACCTCCCAGTCTCGCCATGGCAGCAGCGTCGGTCGGGTTGTGCAGGAGATCGTGAATCATGGTAGCGAAGGTAGCGGTGTCGTCGGCAATACGGAGATGGACGTTATCCTCTAGCCCAAGACCCGCACTGCCCAGGGTGGTGCTCACAACAGGCCGTTCCAGACTCAGCGCTTGAAGCACTTTCAGTCGCGTACCGCTCCCCATGCGCAGGGGTACCACCACCACGTCGGCTGCTGCCAGATAGGGCTCGATCGCATCCACCCAACCTGTTAGAACGACCTGCGGGTGCTCTCGCAGGCGCCCCAACAGGGGGTGGGGTTCTTGTCCGACCACCCATAAGGTAGGTCGGGAACCGTCGTGCGGGATCAGCGGGAGAATCTCGTCCACGAACCAGAGCACACCGTCCACATTGGGGCGGAAGTCCATTTTTCCCGTAAAGACGAGAGCCGGAGCCGCTGTCTCTCGCATCGGGGTCGCCGGGGCCACCCTATCGGGTGTGGCTCGTCTTGTATCGATGCCATTCGGTATGACAAGGG
>JALZCF010000180.1 GCA_030863245.1 Chloroflexota bacterium | reverse complement strand
CTGCCTCGATGTCGCCTAGACTGAAGGGATTGCCGGTTCCGGCGAAGGAGGCGAGAGCCGTGTCGGGAATCCCTTCTAACCACTCTTCCTCGTAGCCCAGCATGGCCGCCAGGGGCCGTCCCGTATGGAAATGGAAGCCTTGCTCAGGTACCATCGCCACGGTGGCGTACTCCTCCTGGATGGCCTGGCGCAACTCCTGGGTGTCCAGTGTAACGTCAGATGCTGCAGTGCTCATCAGCTCTCCTTTCTACTGCTCTTCACCCTGTTCTCGATTCCTTCTGCCATCAGTCGAGGGAGAATCCGGCAGGGCGCCGGGACGCCGGCACCGACGTCTCAGCGCCCTGCCTTTGTTCTCACTGTGCCTCGATGTTATAGAACTCACGCCGACCCGATTCGACCAGGTTCGTCATCCTATCGAACCAGTTGCCGAACTCTCGTTGGCTAAAGATTTCGTCGGAACGGCGCTCCCACTCAGCCAGGTTTTCCACCTCGGTCTCGACGACCACCTGGAAGAAGGGACCGCTGGCGTCCGTAAGGATGCGGCCAGCATAGTCTGTGCCCCATTCTTCCCTGGCTTCCTTGAAGAGCGCCACCACTTCGTCCGCCTTGCCGTATCGGGCCTGAAAGACACCACGTACAAGTATCATGATTTCCTCTCCTTTCTTGAACGCTCGTCGATCCCGCCGCTCAACGCTAGCCACTCGTGACCTATCGATAGGACAGGCCCTCCGAGTGAACGTAGGAGCGAGATCAACCGGTCAGCGTGATTGACACCGGCACCCGGTTACGAATGATGTCGACTACGGGCGACGTCTTCTGAACGTATTCGCAGAGTTCCTCCAGCTTCTCGCGCGGTGCATCGGCCTTGACGCGATACCGTACCTCGATGTTGTTGTAGCCCGGCCGGACCGTGTCCGACAGGCCGAGGAAGCCGTGTAGGTCAAGCTCGCCCTCGAGACTAAACTCGAGGCTGTCTACCTGAATATCCTGCGCGGCGGCGTTGTAGATGAATCCGACGGCCAGGCAGGAGGCAAGGGCGTGCAGCACGGCCTCCACCGCGTTGGGCGCGGCGTTGTTGCCCAGCAGCACGGGCGGCTCGTCTCCCTCCAGATAGAAGGGGGTCTCGCGCGATGTGTCTTCCTGCCCCGCGCCGTAGAACCCATCAATCGTGGTGCGAGTATGCCCCCCTTCGATCCACTCGTTATGCGCCCGGAATTCGAATCGGGCCAGATCGGGGTTTTGCTTGATGGCTTCGATGGTCTCTTCGAGTTGCGTGACGTTGACGCCATTGACAGCTACCTGCGTTTGAATGCCCATGTGCTCACCTCGTGTTGTGTTGTGATGAATGAATATCTAATCGGTAATCGTGTATAGTGTACCGGAACCACCTCCCAGCATTCTTACCCACATCTTACTTTCGCCTTACCGCTGAAAATCGGTCGAGCCAACAAAAAACGCCGGGCTAAAAAGCCCGGCGTGAAAGGCGCGCCCTGCTGTTGCTAGGCTGCCCCCAATCGCTCAAAGATACCTTGTGCCTCTGCTTGCGCGCGCCGCGCCTCCTCGTCGTCGCCCGGATCACCACGCTCCCACAGGATATCGGCCATGGCAGCAAGACAGCGCGCGGCCTCGTACTCGTAGCCCGCAGCGCTAAAGGCGCTTCGCGCCGCCCTGTAATGCCGCAGGGCCGTCGCCAACTCACCTTGAGCGGCAGCCAGTTCTCCATGGGCCTGCTTTGCCATGGCGATCCACATTCGACTACCGTACTGCGTCGCCTCCTCGGCCAGTTGCCGGCAAAATTCTTCCGCTGCCTCAAAATCGTGCTGTGCCACGCGCACGCCGACAGCTGCCGGCAGAAGCAGGGCGTCACAGGTCGTGCAATGGCCGTGACGTTCACCCATTGCCAGGCCTAAAGTGAGTGCCTGATCGGCGGCCGCCACGTCGCCCGCGGCCAGGCGGTTGTGCGCCATCGCCGCGTAGAGACGGGTGAGGCAGTGCGCGCGCATGACGGCGCGCTCGGCCGCCGCGATGCCTTCCTCGAGGGTATCGAGGGCCTCGTCGAGTCGGCCGCGTGCCGTGTACAAAACGCCCAACCGCTGGCAGGCCAGCGCCTCACCGGAGGCTGCCCCCAGCTCACGGTACAGCGCGATCGATTCCCGGAGGGCCGCTTCGGCCTCGTCCCAGTTGCCAGCCTGAAACTCAAGCGCGCCGTTGAAACATTGGCAGAGGGCAACGGCGCGGGGCGCACTCATGCGTTGTGCCTGCGCCAAGGTCGTGCCTACGATCCGCTTGACGTCCTCGTAGCCCTTATCACCATACAGGTGATACTCCCACAGTCATAAGTGCACATCGAAGGCATCGGTTACGTCAAGCGCGGGACCGGCAAGGGCGGCCCGCTGCTCCTCGTAGCTGAGCCCTTCCTGCCACTCACCCAGAGAGTGACAGGCCAGCGCCAGCATCTCAAAGGCGCGGGCAACGGCCTCCGGGTTATCTAGCCGCTCGGCAATGGCCAGGCTGCGCTGCGCCGCCTCATAGGCTGCCTCGTATTCATTGCGATGCCAGTGCAGTTGGGCCATGTTGTACAGGAGATCCGCATATTCAGCCTCATCCTCATCTTCATCTACCTCGTCAAGCGCGGCTTCCAGATGCTCCTCGGCCGCCCCGGTATTTCCGGCCGTGAGGAGGACCATCGCAGCGCCGCAGTGCAGCCGCACGCGATCGCGACGGGCCGGGCGCCAGCCATTCGTGGGCGAGAGGGCGAGTGCCTGTTCAAAAGAGGCCACGGCATGCGGGGTATCTGCGAGGACCATTCCCCACCACCCGAGCGACTCGAGAATCATCCAGCGTTGTGCGGGATCCTCCAGCTCGAACTCATCCATGAGTGCCAGGGCACGCCGGAAGTCATCCACGGCTACCTCAAAGGCATACATATCGGCGGCCTTCTGGCCCGCTTCGAGGAGATATGGCAGGGCGCGTTCCTGTTGGTCACTCAACTCGTAGTGAAAGGCCAGCACGTCAACCTGGGTCGCCAACTGCCCGGGCCGATCCCGATACACGGCTTCGATCGCTTCGGCAGCCTGAGTGTGCAGGCGCGCGCGGCGGGGCCGACTGAGCGATTCGTACAACACGCGGCGAATGAGGGCATGACGGAACAGATAGCCCTGCTCGCTCTCGACCAGCAGGCGGCCGGCAAGCGCATCGTCGAGCGCATCGAGCAGTTCCCCATCGTCTAGGGATACCATCTCGCGCAACACTTCGAAGCGGAACTCGCGTTTCAAGACAGCAGCAGCCGTCAATGCCCTCTCGACCCGTGCGCCGCAGCGGTGCACGCGCTCTTGCAGCAGCTCACGAAGGCGGGTCGGTACGGGTAGCTTCGCTCCTGAATGCAGGGCGCGTTGTCCAGAAGGTATATCCGAACCCGCAGGAGAGAGCAACGCGCCGCTAATTTCCTCGGCGAAGAAGGGATTGCCTTCCGTAATCTCAAACACTGCCTCGATGAGTTCCGGTGTGGCGCTGGCCCCGAGCGTATGGGAGGCAATGGCTGCAATCGCCTCTTTCTCCAACGAGCGCAACCGTATCGTCTCGCCCAACCGCTCACGGTAGAGCTCATTCAGCAGCGTGCCGAATGGCGAGGTAATATCAGATGCTTCCTCCAGCCGGTACGTGGCTAGAAGAACGACGGGCGCCGTGCGCGTCTGGCGAGCGAGATAATGGAAGAGCCGCAGGCTCGTTTCGTCAGCCGCGTGCAGGTCGTCCACAAACAAGACAACCGGCGCATGGGCAGCGACTGCCGTGAGAAACGTTGCCGTGCGCTGGAACAGGGCCCAATGTCCTTGCTGCGGATCACCGCTCCCGTGCGACGTGTCGGTTGTAATCGGATTGACGAGCGGCTCAGCATCCTCGCCATCGGGCGACTGCCGGCATTCGGCCAGATAGCGGTCGAAGGCTTCGACAAACGCTTGATACGGTAGTTGTCCCTCGTGCTCGTATGCGGCGCCCTCGATCGTGATCATACCAGCCGAGGCAGCGGCACGCAGCGCCTCATGCGCCAGACGCGTCTTACCGATGCCAGCCTCGCCTGCCACTAAAATTGTCCTGCCCTGCCCACGCCTCGCCGCCTGCATGAGCGTGCACAGCCGTTCCAGTTCCGCGCTGCGCCCAACAAATGGCGTTCCTTGTTCGATCTTGAGGAGGCTCGGTGTTGGTGGTATCCAACTTGGTGGCTTGACCGTAGGCACGGGAACCAGTTCACCACTCAATATTTGTTCATACAGCGCTTCTGTCTGCGGGTCCGGCGGCACGTCAAGTTGGGTAGCGAGGGCATTGACACAGGTCTGGTACTGGCGCAGTGCATCGTGGCGCCGGCCGGCCAGCGCATACAGGCGCATGAGCTCACGGTGGACCGGCTCATCGGCCGGATCATCGTCCAAGAGGGGGGTGAGCACCTCAATCGCGCGACTGTACTCGCGCCTCTCGCCGTACGCGGCTGACAGCGCGAGGCTCGCCTCGCGGTACTGGCGGTGCAATGACTCGCGCGGCACCAGCGTCCAATCGTCGTACAACCTAGCCGGCAGCAGCTCCCCCACGTAGAGCGCCAATGCCTCCTCTAGAAGGGGGATGCTTTCCGGCGACGAACGGTCGGACGCATCTGATACCAGACGCTCAAATTCGTGGATATCCACCCAGACCGTCTCGTGCAGCCGCAGCACCCCGCCTTCGAACAGGAGGGTCTCCTCGGCGCTATTCTCGCTGAGGCCCCGATCTAGCGACGACCGTAGGGCATGAAGCGTTCGGTAGAGGTTGTTGGCGCCCGCATCCGGATCGAACTCAGGCCATAAGAACTCGATGGCCTGCTCTTTTAGTAGACGGCGTTCAAGGGCCAGGCGTTGGAGGAGAGCGGCCGCCTTGCGGCGCGACCAATCCGGAGTACGTAATACACGCTCACCGCGCCTGACTTCGAAGCGACCAAGTAGGAAGATACGGATACGACTAGATTCTGTGATCGACATCACCCCTTTTTCTTTCAGACAACTCGTAGATAGGTAACAACCTGTGCTCTACCTTATATTCTATCAAAGTGAGGGTAGTAGTTCAAGCCGCCTTCATCCTTACATCCTCACACCCCCACACGCCGTCCCGCTCTCCGCTCCACGAGCCGTCCCGCTCCCCGGACTTTCGACCCACAGGAACAGAGCACGCATTACAGGATGAGCGGATTGGGCGTTGGTGCTTGGGGGTGCTGGGCAGGTGTTGGCACGTGGTTTGCAGAGAGCGGACGGGCAGAGCGGCCTCGCCGCCTGTCACTCTATCTGTTCATCCTGGAAGCCGTGCTCTTCCTTGCCGCCACTCCGGCATTTTGCGGCATGAGGTAATGTAATTGATACACAATGAAAAGGGACAATTTTACAATGGACGGGTTGCCGCTACAGGGGAGGCAAGCAGCTACGGCGGATCATTCCCTAGATGCAATAAGCGATTCTCAGCGACTAGCGGCACTACGTCGTTTCGCCCTTCTAGATACGCCAGCCGAGGCGGCCTTTGATCGTCTGACTCGTTTAGCGACCAATATCCTAGAGGCCCCCGTTGCCTTGATCTCCGTGGTCGATGAGGATCGGCAATTCTTCAAGAGTTGCATTGGTCTCCCAGAACCATGGGCATCGTGGCGGGAAACACCGCTATCGCACTCCTTCTGCCAGCACGTCGTTGCTTCGGGTTCGCCCCTGGTGGTCACCGATGCACGGGAGCACCCCTTGCTATGTGATAACCTAGCAATTCCCGACCTAGGAGTCGTTGCCTATCTTGGCGTCCCGCTTACCACGGAGGATGGACAAACCCTTGGCACGTTGTGCGTCATTGATCATCAGCCTCGTTCGTGGAGTGAGAAGGAGATCGGCGTTCTCACGGAGCTAGCGGCTCTCGTGATGGCGGAGATCGAACAACGGGTTGTGGTGGTAGCGCAGCGGCAAGTAGAGGAGCAATTGCGCGAGGAAAATCACCTCATTACAACGCTCCAGGAGATAGGTCGCGCCATGGCGGCGGAACTGGATCTCCAAAAGCTGGTCCAGGTAGTCACCGATGGCGCAACGGACCTGACAGGCGCGGCCTTCGGTGCTTTTTTCTACAATGTCACCAACGAGAAAGGCGAGACCTACTCCCTCTACACCTTGTCTGGTGCCCCGCCGGAAGCGTTTGCCCACTTTCCCATGCCGCGTAACACGGCGATATTCGGCCCGACATTTCATGGAGAGGCAGCTATCCGGCTGGATGATGTCACGCAGGATCCTCGCTACGGCCAGAACCCCCCTTACCATGGCATGCCCGAGGGCCATCTCCCCGTCAAGAGCTACCTTGCCGCCCCGGTCATCTCGCGACGCGGTGAGGTCCTGGGGGGCCTTTTCTTAGGACACCCGGAACCGGCTGTATTCACAAGGCGTGAGGAGCAGTTGCTCCATAGCTTTGCTGCACACGCGGCCGTCGCCATCGACAACGCTCGCCTCTATGAAGAAGCACAGGAGGCCGTGCGCCTGCGCGACCTGTTTCTATCCATCGCCTCGCACGAACTCAGAACTCCCCTGACGACCATCCTCGGTTTAACCGAGCTGCTCGAACGACGGGCACGAGCAGGCGAGGCACTCCCACGCCGTATCCGCAAGGCTTTCGAGATGATTCACAAACAGGCCCAGCGGTTGAACCAGTTAGTAGAGCTGCTGCTAGATGTATCGCGGATTGAGGCTGATGGCCTCGCGCTTGAGCAGAAACCCTTTGATCTGATCAGCCTAGTACAGAAGGAGGTAGAAAGCACCTGGCCTATTCTTGAGCAACATCAAGTGATGTTCAGCAATCCACAAGAGTCACTTGTCGTCCTGGGGGATGAGGTGCGCCTCGAGCAAGTATTCCAGAATCTGCTGCAGAATGCAATCAAATATAGCCCGGATGGTGGGGTGATCAACGTGCAACTCGCCCGGAACGATGAGTTCGCCGTGCTCGCCGTTTCCGATGAGGGCATTGGCATCCCCCCTGGCAGTGAAACCGACATCTTCAACCGCTTCTACCGCGCCAAAAACGTAAAGAGCAACAACATCAGCGGCTTAGGCTTGGGACTCTATCTGGCCAAAGAGATAGTGCTCCACCATGGCGGAACTATCCGCGCCTTCAACAAGCAAGGGCGCGGTGCAACCTTCGAAGTTCAGCTACCGTTGTATCAGCCTAACTGATCAGGCAACAACCGCACATTGGCATCGACACACGATACCCATTGAGCTGGCAGTATGGGTACGCCCGCAAGCGGAAGGATGAATTACCACAAGACTAAAGCGAGCCATTTCATCCTTCATCCTTCATCCTTCATCCTTCCCTCGACTCCCAGGCCCCTTGAACAGCGAAACGTGGTACAATAGAATAGGACTATTGTTGATCGCTAGACAGGAGGCTGTATCATGCACGTGGGTATTGGACTTCCCAATCCTATTCCCGGTACACGGGGGAAAATCCTTGTAGAGTGGGCGCGGCGGGCGGAGGAACGGGGTTTTTCCAGCTTGGCGACCATCGGCCGTGTGGCCTACCCCAACTACGAGTCCCTCGTCTCCCTTGCTGCGGCGGCGGCCGTGACGGAGCGCATTGGCCTGCTGACCAATATCCTGCTTGGGCCAACGCGTGATCCGGTGTTACTGGCAAAGCAGGCAGCCAGTGTCGATCAAATCTCCGATGGGCGACTAACCTTGGGCGTGGGCGTCGGCGGACGCGAGGACGACTTCGAGGTGGTAGGCAAGGAGTTTAGCAACCGCGGGGAGCGCTGGGATGAGACACTGGAGCTGCTCCAGCAAGCCTGGCAGGGGGAGCCGGTGGCAGGCAGCCCCAAACCGGTCACGCCGCCGCCCGTGCGGGAGAGCAGAGTACCGTTGCTCATTGGCGGTACGTCCGATGCCACCCTGGAGCGCGTGGTCCGCTGGGGCATCGGGTGGACGGCGGGCGGCATGGCGCCCGAGGAGGCCGGGGTCTTTGCCGAGCGGGTCCGCCAGGCCTGGCAGGCGGCCGGCCGGGAGGGAGAGCCACGCCTCGTCGCCCTCAACTACTTCGCGCTGGGTGAGAACGCTAGAGAACGGGGCGCTGTCTATATCCGGGACTACTATGGCTTCTTGGGCGATTATGTGGATCAGATGGTGCAAGCCATCGTCCATACGCCAGAGGCACTACAGGAGCGCGTGCAGGCCTATCAAGAGGCGGGGTTTGACGAGCTGATCTTCGACCCGACGATCGCCGAATTGGACCAGGTAGACCTTCTGGCGGAGGTCGTATTGTAGGGGAGCAGGGGAAGTGATGACGGAAGAGGAGCGGAGCTTCATTCGCACGCACCGGGTCGCGCGCCTGGCAACGGTGGATGCCGGCGGGCAGCCTCATGTGGTGCCGATCGTTTACGCCTTCGATGGGCAGCAGCTCTATACCCCGATCGACGCCAAGCCCAAGCGCGTCGAGGCGCTGCGGCTGCAACGTGTGCGCAACATCCAGGCCAATCCCCAGGTCGCGCTCGTCGTCGACGAGTACTCTGAAGAGTGGAGCCAGCTGGCCTGGGTGCAGATCCGCGGTATCGCGACCCTGCTAGAGGACGGTGCCACGCACGCTCGCGCGGTTGACCTCCTCCATGACAAGTATCCACAGTACGCCACCATGCCCCTCGATCAGCGCCCCATCATTGCCATCACCCCCACGCGCGTCCTCAGTTGGCAGAGCGACAGGCAAGGATGAAGGATGAGGGATGAATCAGTCAAGTGTGAAATTACCTCATGAGCACAAAAAACGCTTCGGACGATACTCGTACCTCAAGGCCGCACGAGCCGACTTCGACGCCCGCGCCGGCATCCCACGTCACGGTCAAGACCAACATTGTCGTCATCGGGGCGGGCCAGGCCGGCCTCTCCTCGGCCTACCATCTCAAGAAGCGCGGGCTGGCGCCAGATCGGGGATTTGTTGTGCTCGATCAGTCCCCCCAGCCCGGCGGTGCCTGGCAGTTCCGCTGGCCATCCCTGACGCTGAGCACGGTTAACCGCATCCACGATCTGCCCGGGATGCGCTTTTCCGAGGCGGTCGATACAGAGGCCACAGAGGTCGGGGCGCGCTTCGCGGTACCAAAGTATTTCGCAGCCTATGAGCAGACCTTTGACCTTCCCGTCTATCGACCGGTTACCGTGACCGTTGTCTGTGATCGGGG
>JALZCF010000155.1 GCA_030863245.1 Chloroflexota bacterium | reverse complement strand
ATACCGACGTTACCTTGACAGCCTCGGCAAGTGATACTGCCACAGGCGGGTCCACCATCGCTGCCATCGAATACAACATGGATGCTGGGTCCTTTGTGCCGATGGCGCCAACAGACGGTAGCTTCGACAGTCCAAGCGAAGCGGCCACAGCCGCTTTAGGGCCGTTTGCGAGTGCGGGGGTGCATAACATCTGTGCCCGTGCGACGGATACTGCAGGCAATGTAGGGGCCGAGGTGTGTACCCTTGTAGCGGTTTACGATCCAAGTGCGGGTTTTATCACGGGTGGTGGTTGGATCGATTCCCCGCTGGGTGCCTATGCTGGCGATCCGTTACTGGAAGGTAAAGCTAACTTTGGATTCGTCTCGAAGTACAAGAAGGGTGCCACGACACCGGATGGTCAAACACAGTTCCAGTTCCATGCGGCGGGCTTCACCTTCCACAGTACATCCTATGCGTGGCTCGTCATCTCTGGACCGAAGGCGCAGTACAAAGGAGCGGGCACGGTGAATGGGAGTGGCGACTACGGCTTCCTGCTCACAGCCAACGATGGGCAGGTTAGCGGCGGTGGTGGTATCGACAAGTTCCGCCTCAAGGTCTGGGATAAGGCGACCAATACGGTGGTCTACGATAACCAACTCGGTGCTACTGACGACGCTGACGCTACAGACGCCATCGAGGGGGGAAGCATCGTCATCCACACCAAGTAGCAGCTTCTTGTCAGGCTTCCGCTCCTAACCCAGGGCGCCGGTTCATTACCGACGCCCTGGTGGCTTTAGTGGAGCTGAATCAGGGATTACTAGTGGGAACGCAGTTTCGCGCCAGGAGAGTGCACTTGGCCATACGACGGATGTTGTTGGCGAATGCCTGTTATAGGGAAAGGCGACACCTTTAAGTCTTCGCAGTGCCAGCAGAGGTCTCGATTTCGCCGACAATCTCATGACAGTGCCTCTCTTCTCTCTCATCCACTTTTGATGCAATTGCCCTGAAAAAGGTTTGGAAGGTATTGACATGGGTCAACTAGCTGTTATACTAGCATTCTCTCATCTACTTTTAATCTTACGCTCACCCTATTCTAATGTTTCTCAGGTGCTACGAGTCCTTCCTCCCTTACTTGAGTCTTGTTGAGCAGGCTTAAGCGAAGGGAGGTGGAAGGGAGGTCACACTCTGACGTAAGATCCCGACAAGTTTCTGTAGTAGGCAGCTTCGCGCCTATGTGCGCTGCGCATTTGCGCGTCCGGCACCTGCCGGTAGGTCGTGACCACTTATTACTTCCTGTCACCTACTGTCAGGAAGTGCTCTTGAAAGGAGAAGTAACATGCGTGGAAGCAAACTCATTACTATCGTTACTGCCATTGTTGTCCTCGCAATCGCTACGGCTACGGCATGGGCGCAGGAGCCGGATGCCACGCGACACGTGCTCGGTGACGATGTGATCGACACCCCACTCGAGGTCCAACAGTGGCAGGATCGAAAAGTAGCGCCACAGGCTACCCCACTGCCAGGCGGCAGTGCGAATGTGGAACTCGTCGGGCAGGTAACGGTCGCCGAGGCCGAACCGGGCCGTATCTCGGATGTGGGTGCATTAGGTAACTATGCCTACCTTGGCGCCTTTGCGACGCCTGACTGTGATCCGGGAGGCGTCTTCGTCATCGATATTTCGGACCCGACCAACCCGCAGGAGGTCGGTTTCATCAATACCTCGCCGGGCAACTTCGTAGGCGAGGGTGTGCAGGCCTTGCATCTTTCTACCTCAGAATTCGAGGGCGATGTCCTGGTGCTGAGTAACGAGATCTGCGAGGTTGTCGAAGGGGAGACTGTCGGTGGTGTCTCGCTCTACGATATCACCGATCCACTGAACCCCGAGCCGTTGGCCATTGGGGCGGGCGATACCGATGAGGGGCAGGTCGATCGTGCCCACCAGATTCACAGCGCTCTCGCCTGGCAGCAAGGAGATCGCGCCTTCGTCATCCTGGTCGATGAAGAGGAAGCTCTCGACGTCGACATCATGGAGATCACCGATCCCCGCAACCCGGTGCTGATCGCAGAGACGGGGTTGGAGGAGTGGCCGGAGGCGCAGGAACCACTGGCGCGCGGTAATGCCGCCTTCCTGCACGACGTTGAAGTCAGGTTGCTCGACGGGACGTGGACGATGCTCCTCTCTTACTGGGACGCGGGCTGGATCCTGCTGAACGTGAACGATCCGGCGAACCCCGTGTTCATCGGCGATACCGACTATCCAGAGGAAGATCCGTTGCTGCCGGGACTTGACCCGGAAGGGAATGCCCATCAGGCAGAGTTCAACTTCACCGGCGAGTTCTTCATCGGCACTGACGAGGACTTTAATCCCTTCAGGATTGTAGGGACGAACTTGACCGACGATACGACCTTCGAAGCCTCACTTGGTTCAGACGTTCCTCTTCCTGAGACGCCCGTAGAGGGTGAAACGGTATTCGTGGGCCGCGCCTGCAATGATGACCCGGCACCACCACCAGCGACCGGCGAGAACCAGATCGCCGTGGCGGAGCGTGGAGCGTGTACATTCACGGAAAAGGTTGCAAACGTGGAGGCAGCTGGTGGCTATGAGGCGATCATTATCATGAATAGTGAGGGGCCTGACCGCTGCACGGCCTTGGTTAACATGGGCGTAGAAGGCAATATCCCGGTCGTGTCCGTGGGGCGAGACACCGGTTTCGACTTCTTCGACGTGCCGTTCGACCTGGAAGCATGCTTGGCTGGTGAGGGGACGGAACAGGCGCCTATCGACATCGGTACGACCGGCGATAGGGTACGGCTCGAGGCGGTCTTCGATGGTTGGGGTTACGTGCACCTCTTCAATACGGAGACGCTTGAGGAGATCGACGCCTACGCGGCCGGTGTGGCCCTAGACCCGGCGTTCGCAACCGGCTTCGGCAATCTGACCGTACACGAGGTGGCGACCGACCCGGATGAGAACCTGGGCTATCTTGCCTACTATGCCGCGGGCTTCCGGGTGATCGAGTTCGGTGCGGATGGTATTCGCGAGGTAGGCCATTTCCTCGCTGAGGAGGGCAATGACTTCTGGGGTGTCGAGGTCATCGAGGGGCCGGATGGCGAAACGCTCATCCTCACTAGTGACCGCAACACCGGGCTCTGGATCTTCCGCTTCACGGGTGAGCCAACGGCGGTTACCCTATCATCGTTAGCGGCAGACGCGACTACTCCTGATCTGCCACTCGCCGTGGCTGGACTACTCGTTCTGGCTACTGCTGGCTGGGTCGCGCGCCGTCGCTTCGCCCGCTGACAAGGGCACGAGTGAAGGGGAGGAGGCGCCTTGCGAAGGCGCCTCCTCTATTATCCGTCGACCAACACGTTGAGCTCCCTCCCCCTCAGGGTGATTG
>JALZCF010000136.1 GCA_030863245.1 Chloroflexota bacterium | reverse complement strand
GGGCTACACGGTGCGGCTGAACGTCGCGACCGGTGAGATCAAGGCCGCCGATTGAAATCAGGGCTGGGGCCTGCGGCTAATTGTCCGTCTGTGCGGACAAGGGGGAGGTTCTGAGTGTACGGCGGGGGTTGCGAGGCGGGGTTGCGAGGTGGGGTTGCGAGGCAGGGTTGCGATTGAAATCGCGCCTGGGGGGCCTGCGGCCAATTGTCCGCCTTCGCGGACAAGGGGATGAGTGGCGAGGGATGGCTATAATCGAGGTGGGTGCAGGGACAGAGATATTGAAGTAACTCTGACCGCCTCGTAGATCTTGTTAACGGATCGGTGGTTGAGATTTATCTATGGATAACGAGGCACGTCGTAACTTGAGGATGCCGGTCAGAGTTCATCGGCCGATGCTCTGTGATTCGGCAGCCAAAACGTTGCTCCGTGCATCCCTGGTGATGTTGCTACTGATGGTGAGCGGATGCACCACTGAACCATCTTCTGCTGTCGCAACACCAACTACCCGTTCAGGTGATGCTGTTATCATGACAAACCACTTCCAAGATGGCAGTCTGATCCTCGCTGGACAATGCCTCCTACCAGACAATCACCTTTATTCCTGTTCTCGGATTCGCTATGTTGACTCAATACCATGAGCTGATTGAGGTGAGAGTAAGGGGAAGATGATCGAGACACACTTTCTCAAAGAGTTGAGGAGCGGAAAGTATATTGCTCTCTGTGGACGCACGTCTTGCTGGGCCCGGCAAGTAACGTTACGACCTGACCTAGTATCTTGCCAGGTATGTTCTCGACTTCTGGCAAACGGGGCGAAGCGATAGCGAGTAGCGGCTGAAGTGCATCGAGCACCTCCGTCCAGCGATGATCTGTTGGCAATGCGGCAGGGCGCGCGAGGCATAGCGGATTTTGTTACCTTTTACCATTGGTTACGATATACGAGTAGGCAGCGAGTTGATGACAGAGGAGTGAGAGGAAGCTGCATGAGCATGAATCGAAAGCGCACACACGTGATAAGACCGCCACTTACTTGAAAAAGTGGCTCCGGGGACTTCTGAAGTGGCCCGCGCGCGCATCTGGGGACGATGTGACACGCGAATATGAGGATGGTTCCGACGAGCAGGCACGACGGTTGGAAGAGCAGCGGCGGCGCTTGGAACCAGAGGCTAACCGGAATCGGGGACGACCATTTCTATGATAAGAACCCGATGAGTCCAGTTGGTCCCGAACGGCACACGAACTTCAAACGTGCAACGGGCGATGGAGAGATGACAACGATCCAGGTAAAGAACTTGACCCAGCGCTTTGGGAAGCGGGAGGTGCTGCACGGGATCGATTTGGAGGTGGGGCACGGTGTCTTTGGGCTGCTTGGACCGAATGGGGCGGGCAAGACGACGCTGTTGCGGACGCTCGCCACGCTTCTGGAGCCGTCCGGCGGGAGGGTGCGGCTCCTGGGCTATGATCCGGGCGTGGCCGAGGAGCGACGGGCGTTGCGTCGCCGCCTCGGCTACCTGCCGCAACAGTTCGGCTACGATGGCAGCTTCACGGTGCGCGAGTTCGTCGAGTACATGGCGCTGCTCAAGGAGGTGGCGACGGATGCGGTTGACGCGGCGGTGGCAAGCGCCATCGAGCGGGTGGGGCTGGCGGAGCGGGCAGATGAGCGGTTGGGCAAGCTATCGGGTGGTATGGTGCGACGTGCGGGCATCGCGCAAGCTATCGTCAACGCGCCAGAGCTGCTCCTGCTCGACGAGCCGACGGCGGGGCTGGACCCACAGCAGCGCGTGACGTTTCGGGCGCTGCTGCGCGAGGTTGGGGCGGAGTGCACTGTCGTGGTGAGCACCCATCTGGTGGAAGATGTGGCAACGGCCTGCACCGAGGTGGCTCTAATGGATGAGGGGCGGCTGCTCTTCCGCGGCACCCCCGCCGATCTGGTGGCGCGGGGCGAGGGCTTCCCGCTCGGCGACACCCCGATCGAACGGGGCTACGGTGCGGTGATGGCAACGGGGCAACCGTGAGCCGCGCGCTCCGTCTGCTCCGCCTGGCGCTGCGCCGCCCGTTGGGACGCTGGCTCTTCCTGCTCCTGCTGCCCTTGCTGGCCTGGAGTGTGTGGGAGGTGCTGGGCAGGTTGCGGGTGGCACTATGGCCGGAGGCTATCGTCCCGTTCCACACCAGCCTGATTCTGAGCGCCCCACTCTTGGCGGGGGTGTCCGCGTGGGTCGCCGCGCGGGAGCGGCAGCAGGGCACGGAAGAATTATTCCGTACCACACCCTAACCCGCCTTCCGGCGTGTCCTCTGGTCCTGGCTGGCACCGCTGCTATGGGCCACGCTCGCCTACGCGGTTGCGATCCTACTGACGTATGGTTGGTTGGCATGGCGGGCGACGGCGGGTGGACCCGCCTGGTCGCCGCTCGTGCAGGGCTGGTTTGTGCTGGTCGCGCACAGTACCGTCGGGTACGCCGTCGGCGCGTGGGTGCCGCGCCGTCTCAC
>JALZCF010000122.1 GCA_030863245.1 Chloroflexota bacterium | reverse complement strand
CGACGAGACGTTCACACGCACTACCACGTGCGACGCAACAACGAGGCCGACCTGGCGCATCTGGCACGACGAGTCACCGGCAACGCTTTCGCTCTTACCTTGGGTGGGGGTGGCGCGCGCGGTCTGGCTCATATTGGGGTCATTCGCGCGCTCGAAGAGGCAGGTTTCCGGATTGACGTGATAGGCGGGGCCAGTGTCGGAGCCCTGGTCGGTGCAGGCTATGCTGTGGGAATGGACTACCGGGAGATGATGAAGCTGGCACGGGACTTCGCGACCCGTGATAAATGGTTCGACGTTACCTTGCCACTCGTCTCCTTTCTAGCCAGTCGTAAAATGACCCAGTTGCTCGACTCTCTCTTTGGTGAGATCAATATCGAGGACTTGCCTCGCTCCTATTTCTCTGTCTCCTGCAACCTGACGCGGGCCGACCTGGTCATCCACAGGAGCGGCCCGGTGTGGTATGCCGTGCGTGCCAGTACGGCTATGCCGGGTGTGTTTGCCCCTGTGCCGAATGAGGACGGAGACCTTCTGGTAGATGGTGGCGTTCTGAACAACGTACCTGCCGACATTGCGGGGGAGCTTTGCGAGGGCGGGCCTGTCGCTGCGGTCAACGTCAGCCCCGATGTCGACATGGCGGGCAAGTACGCTTATGGTCCGAGTCTCTCCGGTTGGCGGCTCCTCCTGAACAGGTTCCTCCCTCCGTCACGGCGAGTCCAAGCTCCTCCCCTGTTGGAGATCCTGCGTCGAACGACCGATCTCGTCACCATTCATCATGGGAAGGTGAGCCGGGAGAGGGTCGACTTATACATCAATCCGGATGTTGCTCACTATGAAACATTCGATTTTGAACCCTATGAGGAACTGATCGAGGCTGGCTACCGAGCAGCCTGGGAGCAGATCGAGGCATGGGGGCAGCGGGCATGACACCCGTTGGACGGCTTGCAGCCGGCTTCAATATCCGGCCGGGCGAGGGTCAGGCCGTCTCATTGTTGCTGACCTATTCCTTGCTCGGCGGCATCGCCCAGACATTGAGTTACACGACGGGCTACTCGCTTTTCCTGGTCGAGTTCGGAGCTGACCAACTGCCCTGGGTCTATCTCTTCATGACTATCATGGCGGTTGTCGTCACGCTGGGGTATCTCGAGGTGCAGAAGCGATTACCCCTGTCACGCCTGCTACCGATCAGCGTTGGCCTATCGCTCGCCATCCTGCTGGCCTTCCGGCTTGGCCTATCCTTGCCCTTCAGTCGCTCGGTGGTATTTGCTTTGCCGGTCTGGGTCATCGTGATGGTCAATCTGAAGGACTTCGAGTTCTGGAACGTGGCAGGCCGTCTGTTCAACGTGCGACAAGGGAGGCGCCTTTTTGGTCTCATTGGAGCAGGCGAGATGGTGGCTCGCGTTGTTGGGGGACTCTTGACACCTCTCCTGGTGATCCTGCTTGGGACGAGCAACCTGCTCTTTATCGCGGCAGGGGCCATTGGCGGTATCCTCTTACTGATCGTGGCGATCAACCACCTCTTCCCCGCCGAGATGGATGCCTTGGAAGAGACGACCGAGGCGGAACACACCGACACAGATGGATCGATGTGGCGGAACCGCTACATCATCCTGATCTTTGCCGTGAGTGGACTGGGTTGGACCGCTTTTCTCTTCATCGACAACATTTATCTCCATCATGCCAATCTTCAATACCCGGATGAAGCGCAGCTAGCCAGCTTCTTTGGTCTCTTCGAGGCGGCCAGCAGCATGCTCACCCTGCTGACGATGATCTTCGTCTCCAACCGGTTCATCGGGCGCTGGGGAGTCTCTGGTGGGCTGCTGGCCTATCCGCTCACTATGGCCGCCTTCGCCCTTCTGATCGTCCTAGCCGGCGCGTGGAGTCAGTCCCTATTTCTCCTCTTCGTTCTGACCACGCTCATGCGGCTCTTCGATATCGTCTTTGGGAAGGCCATCGATCGGCCCGCCGCCCAGCTCCTTTACCAGCCGCTGAACCCCTCACGGCGCAGCCAGGCGCAGACGGCCGCCAGTGGTCTCGTATCTGCGATGGCGGCGGGGGTGGGCGCAATCCTGTTGCTTATCTTTAACACCTTCCTCTCCTTCTCCTCGGTACAGCTCACGATCATCCTGCTCGTTATCCTGGCAGCCTGGCTCCTATCCGTCGTGAAGGTCAGCCGGGCGTATCCACACATGCTGATGCAGGCGCTGACCAAACGGCGGCTGGACGACAACAGCCTCTCGCTCGACGATGCATCGACGGTGGCCGTGCTGGAGCAGGCGCTCAATAGTCCTCATGTAGGGGAGGTGATCTATGCCCTTCACACACTGCGCGCTGCCGAACATCCTGCGCTTTCCACCCTCCTACCGCCCCTAGTAGCGCATCATTCAGCCGAGGTTCGACTCGCGGCGCTACGCGAGATCGAGCGTTCGAGAGTGGTGCCTGCTGTGCGGGCAGTCTCCCATGCTGTTACGGCAGACCCGGACAGTCGGGTGCGGGGGGCAGCCCTCCAGACGCTCGCTGCATTGGATGAGGGCGGGGCGGTTGACGCCCTCTCTCCATATTTGGATGACCCAGATTCGTCGATCCGGTTGGGAGCGATGCTGGGGTTGTTGCGCCACGGCGGACTGGAGGGCATTCTGGGAGCCGGCCAGCGCTTTCTCGCCTGGGTTGAGTCGCCCTCGTGGGAGGATCGGAAACTGGCTGCCGAGATGATCGGGGAGGCAGATGCCCGCACCCTCTCCCGCTACCTGTTGCCACTCCTCCAAGACGAGATGCTGGCCGTGCGTCGCGCGGCGCTGGTGGCGGCGGGGAGGCTGCGTGACCCCACGTTGTGGCCGATAATGGTGCACTCGCTCGATTCAACTGCTCTGTATAGCGATGCGGCATCATCCTTGGTAGCAGGTGGGGAAGCCGTCCTTCCTTTGCTAGGGGAAGCGGCAAGGCAAAATGGCCACAGCTCGCAGACCCTGGTTCGGATGGTGCGAATCTGTGGCAAGATCGGTGGGGAGAAGGCGATCGCTCTTTTGCGGGAGTGGTTGGAGGTGCCATACGGCAACGTTCGTACGCAGGTGCTGGCCGAGTTGAGCCGGTGCGAGTATCTGGCCGAGGGCGATGAACGGAGATGGGTGGAGCAGCATCTCCGGGCGGAAGTGGCTCACGCCACCTGGCTCCTTGCGGCTTTCTGTCATGTAGGGGATGACAGCCACATCCTGCTACGTCGGGCCCTGAAAGCCGAGTTGGAGGAGAGCAGCAGGCGCCTCTTTTTCTGGCTTTCTTTCTTGTACAACCCCCAGGCCGTCCTTCAAGCCCGCGACAACCTGACCCATCCGGACAGCGAACGGCGGGCCTATGCGCGGGAAGTACTCGACCTTCTGGTGCCAAAGGCACAGCAGAGCTGGCTCTTCCCACTGATCGATGAACTGCCCCCTGAAACCTGTTTGCAGAAGCTTTCCATCCATTTTCCACAGCAGGAACGTTCGCGGGAAGCGTGGCTTGAAGCCATCTTCGACCCAGAAACAGTGTCGCTGGGGGCCTGGACTCGTAGTTCCGCGCTCGCCGCGCTCGCCGAGCTGCTCCCCGAGCGAGCCGCCGAGTTAAGTCTGAAGGTCTTCGATGCCTCCGATGCGTTGCTCCGTGACACGGCAGCTTGGACGCTCGCAAGAGCCAACGGTGCCGTGCCTTTCCTGCTTCCACCACCGCTTACCGACAGGGAGAGCCCGATGTTTTCTATTATCGAAAAAGTGATCATCTTGAAGGCGGTCCCACTCTTTGAACAAACCCCCGACGCCATACTTGCCGAGCTGGCGACGCTCTTGGAGGAGGTCACCGTGGCGGCAGGGGAAACCATCTTCGAGAAAGGGGACCTGGGAACCAGCATGTATATTAT
>JALZCF010000120.1 GCA_030863245.1 Chloroflexota bacterium | reverse complement strand
GAATCAGGATCAACCAATTCGCAACTGCGCTTGCCAGCCGCCACCCGCTCGAGTAATCCTCTTGTGTGAGGAATTCGGTGAAGGTGGGCAGGAAGGCACTGGCGAGCGCGCCCCCCGCGATCAGGTTGAAGAGCAGGTCAGGCAGGCGGAAGGCTGCAACATAGGCGCCATATTCGTCCATCGCCCCGAACTGCGCGCCGATGACCGCCTCTCTTACCAAGCCAAGCACGCGACTGGCGACGAAGGCCACCATGATGATGGTCGCCGCGCGAAAGAGGCGGTGCGACGACGAGGTTGGCACGGCTGTTTCTGCACTCATGGCGGCGGATGATACCACAGAAGAGCCTAGAGCATAGAGACGAGGCAGAACGCAATGGTAAAGGGATCGGCCCTTACTTTGGGACCTTGTGCCGTTTTTGGTATGCTTTTTACTATGAGCAAGGCAACCCGCTATCCTATCCCAGCCAGTGAGACGCGTGTGGACTATCCGGTCAGCGACTCTCGGTTCATTGCGACCGGCTTGTATGTGCCCACTGTCGAAGCGGCGGAGGCACTTGTTGCGCGGGTCCGCGACGAGTTTTCAGATGCGACTCATAACTGTATCGCCTATCGAGTCGGGTACGGGAGCGGCGTTGTCGAGCGCATGAGCGACGACGGTGAGCCGAGTGGGACGGCCGGGCGTCCCATGATCTCCGTCCTTCAGGGGGAGAATATCGGAGATATCGCCGTGGTTGTAACGCGCTACTTTGGTGGTACCAAGCTTGGCACGGGAGGGTTGGTGCGGGCCTACAGCGGCGCGGTGCGGGCGCTCCTGGACGAGATGCCCGTCACAATGAAGGTGGAACGTGTTCGCCGCCAGCTTATCACAGACTACTCCCGGTACGAGATGATCAAGCGACTCATTCTGGAGCAGGAGGGCAAAATCGAAGATGAGGCATTTGCCGTCAATGTCACCTTGACCTTCACCTTACCGGTTGATCGTGTTGCCGAGTTCGATGAGAGCCTCACAGAGCTCTCTCATGGACAACTTTCTGCCGTTACTTTGGCGTAAGCCAGATTTTCAATTGGTACCTTTAGCTTAGGGCGCACGCTGGACCTTATCTACCAGCGTGCAAGAAACAAATGGAACGAGAGGGCAATGCATGACAGTCGACGACGACGATCACAGGCAAGAGGAAATCCAACAGAGCTTAGAGGAGGTAAAGAGCGAGAATCCACGAGTACGGAGCGCTGCGGTTGAGCGCTTGGGCAAGTTAAGAGCGGGGCTCTCCGCCCTGCAGATCGCGACGACCGATCGCAATGGCTACGTGCGGGCAGCTGCCGCCGAAGCGCTGGGCCAATTTCCCACCGAGGAGGTGTCACTCTTCCTGGGTGACCTGCTCTTCGACAACAATCCATTCGTACGTAGTGCCGCGATTCGCTCGCTGGGTAAGGTGGGCGCGACAGATTACGTCCCGCATCTCATCGATGCGCTAGACGATAGCAATCCGCACATTCGGGCCGCCGCGTTGCGGGCCCTCAGTGAGTTACGTGCACCCGAGGCGACCGAGGTGCTGGTGGACGCCCTGCGCGACCCACATAGGAAGATCCGCTTGAACGCGGCACGCGGTCTCCGCCAGTTGGCTGTGCCTGAGAGCTGTGCTGCGATGGAAGAGGTCCTGCGCGAGAACCTTTACCAGCCGCGCCCCGATCTGCCTTTCTTGAACACCTTAATCCAAGCCATCGCTGCGGCAGGAACGGCAGAAGAGGTAGGGCCTCTACTCGTGAAGTTAATGCAGGAAGCTGTGGGCTGCCGCACGGTGGCGGCACGGGCTATCCGCCCATTCTGCTACGAGCCTGCCCGCCCTACCCTGGAGCGCGCGTTAACCGATCGGAATCCGAACCTCCGCCTGGCGGCACTCCATGCCTTGGAAGAGATGGGGGTGGAACGCTCATTACCTGCTGTTCGCAGGCTACTGGAGGATGAGGATAACCGCGTGCAGCGCGCAGCCTGCCGCACGTTGACCCGCGCTGGGGATGAAGAGGTGTTACCGATACTGCGCCAGATGGCCTTTAGCCCCAACCCTTTCCTGCGTCCCCGTGCCGTCGAGGGGCTCGCTTCCCTCGATCCAGAGGGAAGCCGAAACCTCCTGATCGAGTTGCTCCACGACAACAACATCGCGGTGCGCACGGCAGCTATCGACGCCCTCGCACCACATGTAGACGAACCAGAGGTGCGCGCTGCCCTGGAACAGGCTCGCGAGATGGAGGTCACGGAGCAGCTGCGCAGGCAGTTGGAGGAGGTGCTGGTGGGCCGATCGGCGGGGGGACGGTTCTAAGGGACTGGAGACTGGCGATTGCCGAATGCGGAATGCGGAGCGGAAAGTGGAGAGTGAGGAGCAGTGGATAGCAAACAGTTGTCCACTGCTCACTGCCGTTTAGTCTCTAATCTCCAGTCTCCAGTCTCCAATCCGCATTCCGCACTCCGCACTCCGCACTCTCCCCCTGTCAGTACTTCAATAACGAGAAC
>JALZCF010000116.1 GCA_030863245.1 Chloroflexota bacterium | reverse complement strand
GGGCTACATCATAGGTGGCCTGGCTCTCTGCCTGACTATTATTGGTATCCCCTTCGGTATTCAGTCGATCAAACTAGGGTTTTCCACCATGGCTCCATTCGGCAAGAGACTCATCGAGAATCCGGAGGCGGCGAGTCCGCTCAATGTGCTCTTCAACCTTCTCTGGCTATTCTTCTTTGGTTGGGAGATCGCAGTGGCGCATGCCGTATCGGCACTCGTGCTAGCGATCACGATCATTGGCATCCCCTTCGCCAAACAACATATCAAGCTGATTCCCCTCTCTCTGGCGCCGTTTGGTCGGGAACTGCGCTAGCGCCCGAGGGGTCGTTGGGCCTAATAGACGATTGGAATCTCGTCCTCGATCTCGAAGGCCAGTTTGGCATGTGCGCTGCGGAGGGCCGCTTCGACCGCCTCGGGCGTGGCCGCACGGGCAAAGATGAAGCCGAGATAGCTTTCCCCCTCGGGAAGCGGCACGAGCGGATAGTCGGATGGCGCCGTGATCTCGATACCCGTAACGTGAGGGATCTGCTCGGCCTCCTTGATGCCGCAGACCTTCCGTAGGATGCCACGTTTCGGGATTGGGATCATCATCACGCCCGCCGCGCTCTGTTGCTGGGCGAGCGGTGGTAGGGGGAGACCAACGGCCTGCCGGATGATAACCTCCTCCAGGCAGACATCCGTGCCAAATTCCAGGATCGAGCCACATAAGCCGCCTATCGAGCGACCTGCCATCTCGATCAGCCATACACCTTCCTCGTTAAAGCGTAACTCGGCGTGAACCGGTCCGGTACGTAGCCCGAGCGCCCCTGCAGCCTCCTGCGCGTGCTGCGCGATGGCCTTTTGCAGTTCCTTTGATAGACGCGAGGGCGTGACATAGATTGTCTCTTCAAAGTAGGGGCCAACCAATGGGTCGGGTTTGTCGAAGAGGGCGAGGATATGCAATTCCCCATCCACCAGCAATCCTTCCAGCGCGACCTCACCCCCAGGGATATACCCCTCAAGCAGAATGACCTGCCCATCCCCGGCGACGCCCAAGCGTTGCAACATCTGTCGCAATCGTGCCGCCGCCGCCACAAATTCCGACGGATTGTTTGCGCGAATGACGCCACGACTACCAGAGAGAAGGAGCGGCTTGACCACCATCGGATACTCGATCTGCTCTGCGACTGTCTCGACGTCCGCATCAGTAGGTATGCGGCGGAACCAAGGATGAGGGAGACCGCCCGACGCAAGCATCTGACGCATGCGGTACTTGTTCCTTGCGGCCTCGGCAGCAGCCGGATCGTTGTGCGGTAGACCGAGAGCGGCGCTCGCCCGTGCTGCTAGCAAGCTCCCGGTGTCGTCTACCGCAAGGATTGCATCGAAAGGGGTCTCCTGCGCTTTAGCAACGATATCGGCCACCGCGACTGCAGGATCGGAGAAATCGAGCGGGAGCGGCACTTGGTACAGCTCGCCCAATTCCTTTGGCATGTCGATGCCCTGTACCACCTCTACGCCTAGCGATCTCGCGACCTCCTTGAAAGCCTCTGCCCGGTAACTACTAGCCGTGACGAGGAGGAGAAGGCGCTTCTTGCTCTTAGGGGCCACTATAGGTTCCTCTCTCACAGTACTGCTTCATCGACTGACACTTCGATGTCCGCGCAAATCATAGCATACTAACTCCTGTCGCCCCACCATGCTATCATGGAATGCAGTCCGTGACGTCCGTTTAAGAACAGGGGGTCGCATGAAGCAGCTAGTAATCGTTGAGAGTCCGAGCAAGGCAAAGAAGATTCAAGGGTACCTGGGAGCTGGTTGGATGGTACTGGCGAGCATGGGCCACGTGCGGGACCTGCCCCCCAAGGCGCTCGGCGTGGATGTGGATGCGGGATATGAGCCGTCCTACCACGTGATCCGTGGCAAGGGGAAGGTTATCAAACAGCTCCGTGCGGCTGTGAAAGAGGCGGAGGCGATCTACCTGGCAACGGACCCGGACCGTGAGGGGGAAGCGATCGCGTGGCATGTGCTCGAGGCTATCGGCGGCGCGGTGCGCGGTAAGCGGATCTTCCGCGTCGTCTTCCACGAGATCACCAAGCGGGCTATTCTCGCAGCCTTCAACCAACCGCGCCAGCTCGATATGGACCTCATCAACTCCCAGCAGGCACGTCGTGTGCTGGACCGGCTCGTCGGCTGGAAGGTCTCGCCAGTACTACGCCATGCCTTCGGCACCTCCCTTTCGGCAGGCCGGGTACAGTCGGTCGCGGTGCGGTTGGTTGTGGAGCGGGAGGTGGAGATAGAGAAGTTCGTGCCTGAGCAATACTGGACGCTGGAGGCGCTTTTCGCACGCCAGACACGGGAGCGGGAAAGCTTCAGAGCGCAGCTCGCTGCCCTGCTTGCGAGGGCAGATAAGGAGCTAGACCCCAAGCGGCTTCCTACCGAGCGGGTCCACGCCATAGCAAAGGAGTTGGATCGTCCCACTATCACTTGGCGCGTATTAGAAGTGGAGAGCAAGGAGACGCAGCGCCACCCGCCACCGCCCTTCATCACAAGCACGATGCAGCAGAAGGCGAGCAGCGTGCTCAAGATGGCGCCGAAGCGGGCCATGCAGGTGGCGCAGAAGTTGTACGAGAAGGGACTGATCACCTACATGCGCACCGACTCCCCGGCCGTGGCGGCAGAAGCACGGCAGGCAGCGCGCGCGGTGATTGCCGATCTGTTTGGTCCCCACTCCCTGCCGCCTAAGCCGCCCTACTATCGAGCAAAGGGCAACGCGCAGGAGGCACACGAGTGTATTCGCCCGACCGCCCCCAGCGCGCTCCCGAAGAATCAGAAGCTCGGGGGGGAGGAGGCCGCGCTCTATCGCCTTATCTGGATGCGCTTCATCGCCAGCCAGATGAACCCTGCTCTCTACGATGTGACTATTGCAACGATCGAGCCCGCCGAGCGAGACAGAGCGCGACCTTACCACTTTCAAGCGCGTGGGCGCGTGTTGCGTGATGCAGGCTGGCTCCTTGTCTATGGGGTGCAACCGGGTGCGGGGGACGAGGAGGATGAGGAGCAGGAAGATCAGGTGTTACCACCACTCCAGGCGAGGGAACCACTGGATCTACAGGAACTGATACCTCAGGAGCATTGGACAAAGGCCCCACCTCGCTACACGGAGCCATCGCTTATCAAGGCGTTGGAGAAGGAAGGCGTCGGCCGCCCGAGTACGTATGCCTCCATCATGGATACGATCCAGATACGCGGCTACGTGAAACGGAAAGGGAAGAGTCTGATGCCGACGGAAGCGGGGCGGGTAGTCACCGTCTTTCTGACCAAGCAGTTTCCCGACCTACTCGATATAGGATTCACCCGGCAGATGGAGGATGATCTGGACCGTGTCGCCGAGGGACAGGTGGTATGGAGTGAGTTGCTTGACGGCTTCTATACCCCTCTCACACAGCGTATCGCTATTGCACGCCAGGTGGCGGATGGGGTACCCGCCGAGGAGAGCCTTGCAGAGCCCTGTCCAGAGTGCGAGGCGCGGCTGGAGGAGCGGTATAGCCAGTACGGTAAGTACCTCATCTGTCCAACGTGCGGCTACAAGCCTGGCACGGCGAAGCTGGCAGGCAAGACATGCCCCGATTGTGGGAAAGAACTGATGCGACGGCGCAGCAAGTATGGCCCCTTCCTGGGCTGCTCCGGTTATCCCGAGTGCAGCTACACAGAGAAGATCGTAGCGAGGAAGGGGAAGAGGAGCAGCAGACAGGCCAAGACGGAGCTAGATCCCGCAAGTGCTGCTGCCGTCGCCCAACCCTGCCCTCAATGCGGAAAAACCTTGGTGGAACGGAATGGTCGCTATGGTCCTTTCATTGGCTGCTCTGGCTACCCAGCGTGCCGGTACATTCAGAAGTCGTGAGACCGTCAAGGCAAGCAGAACACCAGGAGGGCACGGGAGCTCCTTGTGATATCTTCGTGCCCTTTGAGGCTTGTGAAAGGTTCGATCTGGCAGCTAGAGGCGATCGTTCCACAAGAGAGGGCAGAGCAACAGCGGGTCGGCGCGGTTGAAGCGCATGAAGGCCAGACCATCACCGTTGGGGGAAAGGGGGGGCAGAGGATGCTTACCATGGGTGACCTGCTTGACCGGCGTGTCCTCAGGCAGTCCGGCTAGTTCCCGCGCTTTGGCGATGGCGGCTTCCAATCCACCTAGCTCGTCAACGAGGCCCCGCTCACGTGCCTGGTTGCCTGTCCAGACGCGACCCCCGCTAACGTCGTCTACCTCCTCCTTCGTCATGCTGCGGCTGGCGGCAACGCGTTCAAGGAAGAGGTCGTAGGTGCGTGCAACGCTATCCCAAACTTTCTGTCGCTCCTCCTCGCTGAACGGTTGCTCCGGATCGAAGAGGGTAGCGTGCTCGCCGCGGGTCAACTTCTCTCTGCCGACCTGCAATTTGTCGAGAAGGCCCCCTACTATGGGCTTGAGCGTGAAGACGCCGATAGAGCCGGTAAGCGTTCCTGGCTGCGCCACAATCCACTGTGCGGGGGTCGCAACGTAGTAGCCACCCGATGCCGCGACAGCGCCCATTGCCACCACGAGGGGCTTCTTGGCAGCCACCTGCTTCAGGGCGGAAGCCATCGCCTCCGATGCGGTGGAGGAGCCGCCACCAGATTCGACATAGAGCACGACCGCTGCAACGTCCTCATCTTCCAGCACTGCGCGTGCCTCCTGCACCACCGTCAGGTCGCCTGCCTGTTCCTCCATGAAGTAGGGTAGCGGGACAGGGGGCCGGAGGGGCGGGCGGCGACTCTTGCCGGGAACAATGATTCCCTCGATGCGTAGCAATGCGATGTAGCGGCCTGGCGACTTCGGTGGGCGTGAGAGCACCTGTTTCTCTGCGGTCTCCCACGGCCCGAGCTGTGCAGGTGCGCCTCCGTCCGCAAGATAGCGGGGCAACGCCTCCTCGTTCAGTAGCTTGTCGACCACGCCACGCTCCACTGCCTGCAGGTCGGTGTAAGGCGCTCCATCGATCAGAGCACGCGCTGCCTGGCCGTCCATGTTGCGTCCCTCTGCGATGCCGCGCAGCAGATCATCGAATGCGTCCTCGATCAACCAGTTGGCCATCTCCCGCATCTCCTCGGTGCTACTGCTACGCGTGAACATGTCGGGCGCGGCTTTGTAAGGAGTGATCTGCACCGCATCCACCGTCACGCCAGCCTCCTCGAGTGTTTCTTTGAGGAACACTAACTCGCGGCTCAAGCCGACCGGGGCTACCGCGCCCCCGGGTTGAAGCAGAATCTCATCTGCTGCAGCAGCCACATAGTAACTCGCGGTGTCATACCCCTGCGACCACGTGACCACATGCTTGCCCGCCGCGCGAAGCTCTCCTATCAGGCCACGGAGCGTTTGGAGGTGAGCAAGCGGCATGAAGAGGGAACGTAGGTGTAGCACGACGCCTCGCACACGTGGGTCATGGGCAACCATTTCGAAGTCCTGGGCGAGAGCGTGCAGGCTCTTCTCCTCACCCGGAAGCAATTGCTGCCACCACTTGGTACGTTGCGGGCCCAGTTCTGGGTAGGTGCCCTCCAGCATGAAGAGGACGTAATCGGGTGCTTCAGAGCGCTCCCGTTTCATGTTGCTCAACCGCCACCCTAATGTACGGGCGGCCTGGGCGACACGAGTCAGTGCTTCTTTGGCTTGCTCCATCGTTGTTTCCCTTATGGTTTTTGACAAACAGGCTCGGTAAAGCGAAGATGGCTGACGAGAGAGCACCGATCCTGGGGGAGAGACTAATCGATCGTCTACTCCCCGACGAGTGCTATCTGAATTAGCTCTCTGGCTATGGGGGCGGCGACATCCCCGCCTGCCCCCGCGTTCTCGACGAGGACCGCGACCACGATTTCAGGTTCCTCGGCAGGCGCGAAGGCGACGAACCAGGCATGGGGCTCGACCAGGCCGCCGAGCTGTGCGGTTCCCGTCTTCCCGCCGATCGTGATGCCCTCCGGCTTCCCGGCACGCGCGAAACCGTCTGTTGCGGCGACCACCATGGCCTCCTTGACCTGTTCCGCGACGTCCTCGCTGATGGCCCGCCTCCAAGGGCGCGGGCGGTAGGTGAGCAGGGTGTCGCCCTCGCGACTGCGGATTTCCTGGACGAGGCGTGGCTCCGGTACTGTGCCCTCGTTTGCCACCGCGGCCGTCACCAACGCCATCTGAAGGGGCGTCACCAGCAATTGTCCCTGCCCGTAGCCAGTGTTAGCAAGCCCCACCTGGTCGAGCAGGAAGGCATCAGTACCGAGCCGGCTGGCCTCGGTAGGTAGGCCATTCAGCGGCGGCTCCTCACCGAAGCCGAAGGCCCGGGCAATCTCCCGTAAGCCGTCCGGTCCGAGCTCCAAAGCCAACTGCGCGAATGCCACATTGCTTGAGTAGGCGAGGGCATGGGGAAGGTCGAAGGGGGCGTTCTCGACGGCCAGCGTGGAGCCCTCCCGGATCGGGAACCCTTCGACGAAGAAAACGCCTGGTTCGTCATAGGGAATCATTGGAAAAAGCTCGTCCGGTCCGACCGTCTCCTGAGCTAGCACGCCCGCCAGCGTCACCACCTTGAAAACAGAGCCGGGCGTGTAGAGGCCCTGCGTCACGCGGTTCAAGAGCGGCTGATTGGGGTGGTCGACGATCTCCTCCGCATTCTCCGTGTAGGTATTGGGGTCGTAAGTGGGACGGGAGGCCAGTGCCAGAATCGCGCCGCTCTCCGGGTCCATCACGATAATGGCACCTGCCCGGTCGCCTAGGAGTTGGTCCGCTGCGACCTGAAGGCGCGGCTGGATCGTGGTGACCACGTCCGCGCCCACGACCGTCTCGTGCATGATCTCGTCGAAAGCGTCCAGGCCCTGTTGACCGCGGCGCCCATTGAGGAAATCGTCGAAGCTCCGCTCGAGGCCTGACTTGCCGTAAAGCAGTGTCCAGTGACCGGTGACGGGTGCAAGCAGCGGGTAGGGGTAGATGCGTTCTGCCTCACCC
>JALZCF010000097.1 GCA_030863245.1 Chloroflexota bacterium | reverse complement strand
CACGTGCGGCTGTCTCCTCACTACAGGAGCCCGCACCAATGACGCCGATACGCAGGGGGAACTTCGGTTCCTCCCTCATCGTCGATCTTCGGTCCTCCTTCCTCCGGGTAATGCGTCTATAGAATGTCCTCCCAATCGTCACTCTGTAAGGGCGGCTCCTCTCCAAAGATGGAGTTAGCCAACCGCGTATACTCCGAACCCTCCTCCGTTAGAACAGAGCGGAGGAGGGCGATGGCCTCTACAGTGAAGGGTGGCACCTCCGGCAGGGAGGTAGGGCCTATGAGGTCGCCAATGGCGCGCTGCTGTGTCTGGGTCCAGGAGCGGGGTACACGTGCCAGCGTGACGTGGGGGTGAAAATCCCGACGCTCCGGCTTGATGCCAAGGGGTTTCAATGCGACCTCAACCGCGTTGTAGAGGTGCTGGAACGGCTCCCCCCCCTCCTCGACCCCCAGCCAGATGTTGTTAGGACGGTAAACGTTCGGAAAGGCACCGAGCGGGCCGAGCTTCACTCGGAAGGGCGTCCAACTGTGGGCAACGCTGTCCAAGGCGTCCTCGATGGCAGGTAACTTGGGAGTGGGGGTCTCGCCTAGGAACTTGATCGTGATGTGGGCATCATCGGGGTCCACCCAGCGCAAGTCATGCATCGGGGGTAGTTGCTGTAACGTGTCCTGTACCTGCCACACGCCGTCGGCGACCTCCTCCGGTAACTGAACCGCGATGAAAGCCCGAACCGTCTCTGCCATGATCTTCTCCTTCCCACAGTCGTCTCCTGGCTGACGACAAACGTCACGTATCTGACCACCACACGCGCTCCGCATATCCCTTACCACCCGCGGCGTCACTAGCCACGGCGCGGAGGCGGCGGCTCATCGACAGGTCATCGCCGAAGAGCACAGGAATTTGCGTCCGGTAATAGGCCGCAGCTGCCACTTTGGCTGCCATGGCCTCCTCAGATAGTGGCAAGGTTGCCAGATGCCACGTAGCTTTTCCCTCAAGTGCGCGCGCCAATGCCGCTGGTTGCTCGATATAGGGCAACTCTTCGTAGAAGCCGACGCTCCAGCCCTCTTCCAGCAAGGATCGGCCCACCACATGACTCAACTGGTGATCCACATGGTGCCCAGCCCCCAGCGGCGCCAGAACCGTCGCGTTCGCAGGGAGGAGCGGGCGAACCATCTCCATCAGCTCACTCGCGTACTCCGCCTCTTCCGGCTGGATATCACCGAAGATGCCCTCCTCCGAGCCGTAGAGGGAACGCCCGTCCTTGGCAACGCGATACACAGCATCGAGGGCATCCAAGTGGTGCACGTCAAAGCAGCCAAGGCGTGTATGCGCTGCGACATCCTCAGCGCGTCGGAGCTGATTGGGAGCCGGAGGGCTGCCCCACATCGCGTGTTGTACCTGCGCGAAGGGAGGCACCTCCCCGCGAGGCATGCCCCCAAACAGCGTGAGGACGCGTACCGCCGCCCCACGCTGCCGCGCCGCCCAGATCCGTCCGCCACAGGAGAGCACCCCATCATCGAAATGGGGTGACAGGATTACAGTGGTGCTCATACATCCGATAATAGAGGCAAACAGCGAAAGCTAAAAGCAGTTGACAGCCCTGTCATTTCCAGGTACACTTCTTGCAACCAACTGAATAAACAGACCTTCAGGGCAGGGTGAGCCGCAAGGCAATTCCCGACCGGCGGTATCCTCGCAGTGCATTGCGGGGGAGCCCGCGAGCACCTTCGGCGACGAAGGGTTAGCAGATCCGGTGAGAAACCGGAGCCGACGGTATAGTCCGGATGGAAGAAGGTTAAGCAGCAGTCAGGCGCTAGCCGACAGTGTGCCTTTTAGACATCTCGTGTGTCCTCAAGGTATACTACCCTCGGCACCATGCGACTGTGACTACGAGGGAAGCGTGTGCTGGGTTCTCGTTGAGTAACCTAATCGCTTCTCACCTGCTTGCAGCAGAGCATCCTGCCCGACCGTTTTTCGCATTTATGAAAGGCGTGTCGGGCATTTTGTTGTAGTGGGAGCGTTCTGTGTGCAGGCCGAGCTCGTCCCCTGCCCGAAGGTTACGTGAGACCTTCGGGTTTTTTATTGATTCTAGAGAGGAGGAGCGATGCTGAACAACGAAGTACGGACGCAGGGTCAAACCCGACGACGAACCTTTTCAATCGCCGTGACGCCCCAACTTCGCCGTATCCGTTGGGATGTCGCCGCACTGCCGCTGGGTCTATTCCTTATCCTAGCGGTATGGCAATTGGTCGTCCTGCTCGGTGATTATCCTGAGTTTGTACTGCCTGCACCGATAGCGGTGGGAGCGAAACTTGTTGCGGTCGTCAAGAGCGGCCTACTCTGGAAGCACTTGAGTGTGACGCTCGCCGAGACACTGTTGGGTTTTGCGCTCGGCTTCCTCTCGGCAACCCTGATCGGCTACTGGCTCGCCAAGCAGCCCATAGCGGAGCGCTTCGTCGCACCGTGGCTTGTGGCGATGCAGGCCGTGCCGGTGGTCGCCGTTGCGCCGCTGCTCGTGATCTGGTTCGGTTTCGGGATCCTGAGCAAGATTCTGGTCTGCGCGCTGATTGTTTTCTTTCCAGTTCTGATCAACACCATCGTCGGTGTGCGCTCCGTGGACCGTGAGTGGCTGGAGCTGATGAGGGTGCTCCGCGCGTCACGCTGGCAACGCTTTCGATTGGTGGAGGTACCCGCCGCCCTGCCTGTCCTCTTTGGAGGCATCAAACTGGGCGTGACCTTGGCGGTGGTAGGCGCGGTGGTCGGGGAAT
>JALZCF010000082.1 GCA_030863245.1 Chloroflexota bacterium | reverse complement strand
CTAAAGTGTTTACTACGAACCTCTGAGGCGTTTCACACCACACCTGCTATGACTCGGGAAGAACCGCATGAAGCATGAGGGTTTGAGGAATTTTCTGGTGCTGTGGTTTGGTCAGTTGGTGTCCTGGATCGGCACCGCGATGACTCGTTTCGCCCTGCTCATTTGGGCTTATGACCAGACAAAGAGCGCGCTAGCGGTTGCGCTGCTCGGTTTCTTCTCCTACATTCCCTTCCTCCTGGTGAGTCCGATAGCTGGAGTGTGGGTGGATCGATTGGACCGGCGCAAGATTATGCTGCTGGCGGATACGGGCGCGGGCGTCATGACGATGGGCTTGTTGGGCTTGTACGTCACAGAGCAGCTCCAGATCTGGCATCTCTACCTCGCGCAAGCCCTGTCCGGTGCCTTCGAATCGTTCCAGGGACCCCCCTATACCGCGGCAACCACCGTCTTGCTACCCAAACAACAGTACGCGCGGGCCAGCGGCTTGCGCTCGATGGCGGACTCGGCAGCACAGATCGTTGCGCCGATGCTGGGCGGACTGGTGCTCGTGGCGCTGGGAATCTCAGGCGTGCTGGTGATTGATATCGTGACTTTCCTGGTGGCGCTGCTTACACTCGCCCTGATCCGTATTCCCAGTGCGGCGACGGATGAGGCAGAAGGAACCATGCTCGCTCCACGACGCTTCATGGAAGAATTGCGAACAGGTTTCAGTTCATCTGGCAGCGCCCGGGCCTGCTCGGCTTCGTTGGGATTTTCACTGGCATCAACTTCTTTGCCGCCCTGACCTGGTTTGCCATCATGCCGGCGATGATTCTGGCACGCAGCGGCGGCGATGAGATAGCCTTGGCCAACGTGCAGGGCGCGCTGGGCGCGGCCGGGCTAGTGGGGGGTATCGTCGTCAGCGTGTGGGGCGGGCCGAAGCGCAAGATCCACGGCGCGTTAGGAATCACGGCGATCTCCTTCCTATTAGGCGACGGTCTCTTCGCCCTCGGACGCAACGTGTCGATGTGGGTCGCAGCAGCTTGTCTTGGCGCCTTCTTCATTCCCATTCTCGTCGGCAGTAACCAGGCGATCTGGCAGGCCAAGGTCCCCCCAGCCGTGCAGGGACGCGTCTTCTCTGTTGTGGGCATGCTGCGCCAGGCGATGACACCCCTCGGCTACCTAATGGGGGGCCTCCTCGCCGAACGGTGGTTGGAACCCGCCATGATGCCAAATGGCTCACTCGCTCCGCTGTTCGACTCCCTCGTCGGCGTCGGCCCTGGCGCCGGCATGGCCGTCATGTTCCTGGCGACAGCGCTCTTGGGATGCGCGATGAGCCTGTTCGGCTATCTGTTCCCATCGGTGCGTAACGTCGAGGAGGAACTACCAGACTACGACGACCCCGTTCTCTCCTCCGCCGTCGCTCAACCCGCATAACCGGATGAATGTCTGTCCATGCATGCCCGCCTAATCCACTGCCAGATTACATCTTTGAAAGGCACTGTGCCTAAAGCCGTTTCTGTCGCACCCCTCTGGTATCCTGAGTGTAGCACCAGGCAAAAACTGTACATCGTCCAAGGGAAGGCCTGATGAGCCAACCATCCAAGCACATCATCCAAGCCCCTGCGTGTTTGATAAGACAAACAGAAACCGTAAAGCCGCAAGCTCCCATAGCTCCTACAGCTCCCACCATGGCTGCGGGAAATGCCACCAATTATCACGCAGCAGGCACCAATATCACCCGATGCAACACCGTTATGTCAATGTGCCAAAATCGCGTTTTTCAGAGTACAAAACCCCCATTTTGGCACATTTGGCACATTCTTCAACCAACCCCTATACCACTTCGCACTTTCAAAATCGCTATAAGCGGGGCCACAACGTGCCTTTATGATAGAGCTGGCAGTAGCCTCAGACCCTTCCCCTTGTCCGCGAAGGCGGACAATTGGCCGCAGGCCCTCCAGCCGCGATTTCAATCGCTGGCCCCCTGCAAACCGGTTCGGCGTCTAAAACGTAACAGGGATCATTATCCCCGGTTCACGATAAAGTAACGATAGTCATCTATAATGGCCATAAATCATCTTGCATCGCCTGGAGCGTCTCATGTCGTCCCGAATCTCGCTGCCCTCACAAGCCTCCGATACGCGGCTGCCGGCACTACACCTCGAGTTGCTGGGCCCACCCCAGATAAGGCAGGGCACGCGCCCCCTAGTCCTCTCGCGCCAGCAGGTGCGCCTGTTGCTCTACCGCCTGGGTCTCTTGGAGCCGGTGTCACGCGACGAGTTGGCCTTCCTCTTCTGGCCGGACGTACCCGATGCCACGGCACGCCGCAACCTCACGC
>JALZCF010000035.1 GCA_030863245.1 Chloroflexota bacterium | reverse complement strand
CCCGATACCCTCTCGAAAGCGCTGAAATAGGCGGGGTGCGGATCGAAGGAGCAGAGAGGGTGCAACATGAAGTGGCGGCGACGCACTGCCAGCGCCTCTTCGAGGTGCTCCGCGAGCGCAGGACCGTCCGCGCTGGCCAGGTCGAATGAATCCAGCCGTTCCGTGGCCCGGACAACCTCTGGTCCCCAATAATCCCATGCCGTTCGCCCCTGCTGATGTAGACGCTCCGCAAGATCTTCGAGGGCCACCTGTCGAACGCGCTTGTCCGCCTCCGAGATGGGTAGGGGGATGGGAGTGGAGTAGAGGCGGCCGTTACAGACTTTTATTTTCCGGTTGCGCTCCGCTCCCATGAAGCGGCATGTCTCCTCTCGAACCTGCTCCACCTGCATGACCTCGTCCCGTTCCAGCGGCACCATCAGCTCCTGCCCTCCGCCAGGTGGGCCCTCCAATGTCCAGAGACGATCCCTTTCCTCTGGGCTCGCCCAGGTAACAGGGAAATCGGGAGTTCGTGCCAGAGCGGGGGGCAAGGAGGCAATCGGCCGGCTCTGAAGGAGCCACAGCTGGCGATCCGCGATAGCCCACTCCACATCTTGAGGCCGTCCAAACAACAGTTCGGCCGCTACCCCGAACTGCGCCACGCGTTCCAACCATGGGTCCGGCAAGCAAGGCAGGTGACGACACTTGGGGGCGACAGGAATCTGCCGGATGCCGCCTCCTGGGGCAAGGGATAGTTGCTCCGACTTCTCTACCACCCGGTGCTCGTGGACAGCAAACTCATCGCGTTTCACCCAAGCGGTGTCTACCGCCACCGACCCATCCACCACACCCGCGCCAAGTCCCCAGGCCGCGTTGACGACGACCAGCTCCCGCCGGTGATGCACCGGATCGACCGAGAAACAGACCCCAGCACATTCCGCGGCGATCATCGGCTGGATGAGGACGGCCATTGCCTGATCACTCTCCAGTGCATCGTGGAGCGCCCGACTAGCCAGCGCGTGGGCAGTGAAGAAGGACCGCCAGCAGGCCACGACGGCCGAACGAATGGCCCGCTGCTCTCGCACCCCGAGCACACTCGTATACTGCCCTGCGTAGCTCGCATCGGCGCGATCTTCCGCCGTTGCAGAGGAACGCACCGCAACCGGCGTCCGGGGAACAATCAGTATCGCCAAGAGCTCGTCGAGTGCACGGGCCACCGATGCGGGTACGGTCAAACCCATCAGGAGCGCAGCGATACGTTCTGCTGCAACCGTTCTCTCGTCGCGATCACACAGGTCGTGGGAGTGCACGATCCCGTCGATCTCATCTTGATAGGGGGCAAGTGCCAGGTGGTAGGCAGCCGTGGTGACACAGAGGCCAGGTGGCACAGGAAAACCTGCCTCAAGCAAGGTGCCCAGTATCGCTGCCTTGACCCCGACCTGACCTTGATCCTCGTGGTTGACATCTTCGAGTAGGACAACCCATTCGCTCATCATATCCCGCCCCTTGCTCAATACAGGTGAATCATGGACCGAATCAGGCTCTGGTTAATCGTAGGGATTCTTGCTCGTGTTCGGAAGGTGAGCCGCGTGCGAAGCGAGAGTTAGAGAACCGTGATGAGGTGGTAGCGAGCGGCGATAAGGTCGGAGCGTCATCCCATACCGTTCATTATAAGAGGCTATCGTTACTTTATCGTTACATTGGTCAAGGTCTCGCCAAGTAAGCGATTGCAGCAGGAGCTGGCAGCAGCCGTGTGGATTCTCCCGTCTGGCACCGTCTGATTGGCAGCTTAACGTATCGTCAATATAATCGTCTCAATCATCCATTTACCCTCCCTGTCTTTCTAATGCAAGGACTCAACTATCGCCTCAATCTCGACTTACAGGATACGAAAGTATGAATGAAGCGCTCCTTAGCCGGGTGCCCCTTTTCGCCACCTTGCCTGAAGAGGAGCTCAAGTACGTGGCTGCTGCTCTGAGACCCCTCGAGGTTACACCAGGCACGGTTCTCTTCGAGGAGGGACAGAGGAGCAAGCACGTCTATTTCGTCCTTGACGGCGAGGTGGAAGTCGTCAAGGCACTGGGCACACCGGATGAGCGGGTGATCGGGGTGCGGGGCCCTGGAGAGATCATCGGCGAGATGGGTATCATTCATCCCGACGGTGTTCGCACGGCATCAGTACGCGCGCGCACGATGTGTCTGCTTGCCACCGCCACCCGTGCTGAGAGTGAGGTTGTGCTCCGCAGGAACCCCTTACTTGCCTTTGAGGTACTACGGGTAATGAGCGCGCGTCTGCGGGAAG
>JALZCF010000014.1 GCA_030863245.1 Chloroflexota bacterium | reverse complement strand
TCTCGAAGGGTACCGTCCATTCTCGCTCGTCCGCCCCAATCTGGAGCGCTTCCCGGAGCCCTTCTACCTCGAGCGTCATGCACGCCAGGTTGAGCAGTCGGCTTGGTCGCAACAAACAGCACGTCTGACGCCAGCCGAGCGAACGGCTGCCCATCTACTGAAGCAGGCACGCGAGGAGCAATATGTTCTTGACGTACGGGTCAATCGCCCCCCCACTCGTCAACGGTTGGAACCGAGTAGTCGTGTCTCGCGCGCCGCCATGTTTACCATGGGGATCGAATGGGCAAGCGTCGCGGCCAATACCATCATCCGCCAGGTGATTGCCCCCACCCGCTTCGATAGCGCGCAGCCGAACGACTCCCTGGTACAGACCACGCTCTACGTCGTTGCGTCGCTGGCCGAGCCACAGGCCTCGGCCCTCCTCTGGCCCATCGTCTCGGAGCTTGTTCACCAGTTAGGCACGCGCAATCTCGTGAATGTGGTCGCCATCCTTGCGACCGGTACCCTCTCCCTCACCGAGGGAGAGCTACACCAGGTCGAGGAGGCAGCGACCTACGTGGCCCTGGAGGAGCTCGAAGCCCTAACGGGCGTGGAAAGCTGGAGTCACATGCCCGGTGATCCCTCCGCGCAGATGGTCCGCGCGGTCGAGAAGCGGGTCGACATGGAGTACGAGCTGCGGGATCTCATCGCGTCGGCGGGAATGCCTGCCTGGGAGGAGCGCGTCGGAAAAGCGCTCTTCAACCGGATCTTTCTTCTCGATCAAGAGAAGAGCAACCAGAGTCTGGTCCGCGACTCTCTCGAGTTGGCGGTTCTGGCGGGCAATGCCATCGAGGCATTTCTGGTGGCCAATGGGGCGACCTATCTAGAGACCCAGTTGGGCCCTGACATGCCGATCTATCGCGCCACGCCCTACAGCATCTTGGGTGCCGCAAGTGAGTACGTCCCGACAGCGGAGTACATGATCGGCACGATCCGGGAGGAGCAGAAGCGCATCGTGCGGGAGGAGGTGCTGCAAGCCGCCGAAACGCCCCCTCAGGTCGAGGCCACGCTCTCGGATTTGGGCATCGTGCATGAGGAACTGATCCATGACCTGCTGTACATGGGCGACCGGCAGATCTTTGAGCATGAAACTGCTTCCCGTCCGCTGTGGCACTTTCGACCGGTCCGTCTTGCCGATCTCCTCGCGCATTGGCCTCAGTTCAATGGAAAGGGACATACTCCCGAGCCACTCCCTCCCCTTCGTGTCACGCGACATCACCTCTTCTCACAGGAGATTGCATCGAAACTCCGGAAGCTTCCGACCCTGCGGCAGTGGGAGCAGGCTGCGGGGACGCATTTTGAGCAGACCTCTCAGGCATTGGGGCGCAAGATAGGAGCGGAGCGGCTGGCAGAGAAATGGGGTCTAACCTACTGCGAGCCGGCCCCCTCTAACGGTCTGGATGCACTGCTTGAACCGTACCGTAGCAAGACACGCGCAGCCCGGCAGCAGGATGATACACGGTTACTGCCCACTGCCATCGATAGGGCGGTCAGCCAAGTCGTCTCGGACATCTGTAGTGCGCCTGGAGGCCTGTTGGAGGCAGAGGCGCGGGTCGCCAGTTGGATGGAAGAGGCCAAAGAGATGGCGGAGCGCATAGGCGCCCGAGATGAGAGAGTGGGGACGCTTTGGGAGAGCGATCAAGCACGACGACTCAGCAGCTGGCAGCAGAGGCTCCTTGCCTTAGGCGGCCATTCGCCCCGTCCCGCCACGATCCTGATCCCGGTCATTCTCGCCAGCCTCTTCGTCACCGCCCTGGCCCTTGTCTGGGTTTGGCAGGGGTCGGGTGGGCGCCTGCTCCCACAACAGCTCCTGCTCGTGGCACTCGCCGGAATGGGGGCCGTTGCCCTCGTCGGCTCCCCCTTCTGGCTACTCGCGGAGTGGCGGATCGGGGGCCTGCAACGGCAACGGGTTGCGTTGGCACAGGAGCAACTTTCCCGCAATGCCAATCGCATCGCCCGGGACATTCTCTCGGATTTCTATCGCCGCCTGTGGGAGGAACTCCAGTTGTTGCACGCTCCCCTACAGGAGGCGATCGAGAAACTCCAGAGATGGTCCGAACCCAACCACTCCATGCGTGTCCCGCCCCCCGATGTCGACCCGGTTCATCTCCGCAAGGTACGCGCAAACGCTGCGCTCTGGCAACGCATCCGGCAGCTGGTCGAGGAGGAGGAGACGCCTGGCGGCAAGGGTGTTGAAGAACATTTCCGCACACTCTGGCAGCAGGATGCTCACGACGATCGGAGCTGGCGGGAACGCGGCCACCATCTGGCCCAGCGCGTCCGTCTGGCGCTCGAGGTGCGCCCCAATGAAAGAGATTTGAGTCGTCTTGTCGAATTGGTAGGGGAAGAAGCCGCAGAGGGGGAAGCGCCCATCCGGCACCGCTTACATCAGGGTAGCTGGTGTGCTTACGCGGACGGTGTCCCCAACCAGTTGCCCGATGTCCCCGGCTGCACTGCCTGCCCTGATCTCGGTTCCTATAGTTGTCCGTTCAGCGAGGAGGGCAAGAACCAGCGTACGGCCTGGTCTCTTGATGCTCTCGTCCTTGAATACGTGAATCGTGCAACCGAGCACCTGGTGCCAAATGGGCGGATGTTACCCGATCGACCACAACTTATCGGGCAGTTGCTAAAGGAATGTTCCATCGAGCGAATACTCGGTCTCACTCCTGGCCGCTCCCCGCGCATCAACAGCGAGCCGCAGCGCGCCTACCTCGACGCGCTCCGAGGACAAGCGAAAGTGTCAGCCAACTACGACATGGCGAGCAATCTCTCGCACCAACCCCTCGCGATCGACATCGGGGTGACAGCCGACGGGGACCAATCAGGATTGCAGCGGGCAGCCCAGGAACGGAACATCCAGCTCCTTGCCTCATACGACCCTACCGCCATCACCGTGGTTCGCACGGTCAACTACCTGGCACTAGAGGATACCAGGCTGTTCGAGCGATGCCGCGAGGCGTATTGGCAACTTGGGCAAGCGGATCGAAAGATGATCTCGCTCCTACAAGAGGATCCAACAGAGAGCGCGTCTAACGGGCACGAAAACAAGACCCTACTGGAACGCGAAAGAGCATTCCTCTAGCACCCTAGCTCGCATCACCTACCTTTCTCAATCCCGCCTCCTTGTGCTCCCCTACGGACGGAGACAAGGAGTTATTCAGGGTGGTAAAGCGTTTCCCCTTCATCCTTCCGTTCCCCACTCCCCCATCTACCACCTTCTACCTCCCAGCTACCATCGTTCCAAGCAACAGAACAGGACAGCAGGCACAGAGCTTGCTCGCTCAGTGTCGTAACGTAAACCCTTTTTTATTTCGAAAGGAGAGATCGCTGATGACGAAGAAGATGATACGGCTGTTGGGTGCCTGCTTGGGCCTCCTACTCTTGATGGGCCTAGCGGTACAAGGCTTCACAGGAGCTGCATATGCCCAAGGCGAGCAGGAAGAAGATATCTTCGCCGTAACAGAGGAGGAAGAGGTACTCACTGATGACGAAGCGGACGTGACGCCGCTGAGCGAGCTCGTCG
>JALZCF010000669.1 GCA_030863245.1 Chloroflexota bacterium | reverse complement strand
CCCTTGGCCATCCGGACGAGGCGACAACCCTGCAGATGGTCCGCGAGGTTCGCGAGGCGGTACCAGGGATGCCAATCTTCCTGGCAGGCTACACCAACCACGAGAACGCCGCCCGGCTCTTGGCTGTGGCAGATGGCGCCTTTGTTGGCACCTGCCTCGAACGTGGAGGCTGGGGTGGCTCGATTGACGAGGAGCGCGTGCGTGCATACATGGACATCGTGTTGCGGCAGGAGTAGGCGATTGTGGTTCTCTACCTAATCTATGGCAAGATCATCATAGATAGACTCCACCTCCCAGATGGTCGCTTTCTTCCCGCTGTCCTAGGGGGCGGCGGTCCGCAGGCGCTCTGGGGAGCAAGCCTGTGGAGTGATTCCGTTGGCTTCCTGTCGCGCAGCGGGAGCGACCTCGCACCGCAGCATGAGCACGCCCTGCAACGGACCGGCGCCGACTTGAGCGGTTGGGTGCGCTACGATGACCTGCCTACCCTTCGCGGCCCACAGTTGGACTACGACGAGGATGAGAACATGCTGGGCAAGGACGGCGAGCCAATCCCCATCGTCGTTGAGAATAACTTGTGGAAGCGGCTCCTCGGCCGACCCCTCACGTTGCCTCCCTCATACAGGCGGCCAAGCGTTGTTCATCTGATTACGGAGCATGCGGACGAACCGATGGTCGAGACGGCGCTCGAACTGCGGGAGCAGGGCACACTGTTCTCCTTGGAGCCGCTGATTGATTTTCACCAGTGGCAGAACCGCGACTCCATGTTAGAGCTCGTTCGACAGGTAGACATCGTTTCTCCCGACTGGCCCTCCGCGAGTGGGGTTGCGGGAAGCAACGATCCACGCACAGTTGTACGCTTCTGGAGGCAGTTCGGGCCACATTTGGTAGCGATCCGGCATGGGCGGCACGGCTCCTACGTGTGGGGCTGTGATGATGGCGCGTGGCAGGTACCTGCCTTGCCGACCAAGGTTATTGACCCTACTGGGGCCGGCAATAGTTATGGCGGTGGGCTATGTGTCGGTTGGGCAGAAACGCGGGACGCGCGCATGGCGGCGTGCTACGCGACCGTCTCCGCCTCCTTCCTGCTTGAACAGCCCGGTATCCCCGAGCAGCCGCCCTCCCTGGCGCGGGCGGAGGCCCGGAGGCGGCTGGCGTGCGTGTTCCGCGAGGTCCAGCCACTGCAGTGAGAAGGAGGGGAGAGTCCGGATGAGAGTGATTGTAACCGGGGGCAGCGGTCTGACCGGGCGCCACGTGGTGGCCGAACTGGTAGCGCACGGCTATGAGGTCTTGAATGTGGATCGTGTTCCGCCCAACCAGCCGTTGGCCCCCTATAAGCTGGTAGAGATGGAGGAACTGGGACAGGTCTACGGCAGTCTGAGCGGCGCCGACGCGATCGTTCATCTGGCCGCGATCCCTCGGCCTACCTTCCACACGAACGAGGTTGTCTTCCGCACCAATGTCATCTCGACCTACCACGTTTTCGAGGCCGCGGCACAGCTGGGGATCGCGCGCGTGGTGTGGGCCTCCAGCATGTCCGTGCTCGGGTTCCCTTTTTACTATCGCCCGTTCGCGCCGCGCTACGTGCCGGTCGACGAGGCGCACCCGCGACTGCCACAGGATGTCTATGCGCTTTCCAAGGTGCTGGGGGAGGAGATGGCGGAGGCGTTCGTGCGCCGCAGCAGCATGACGGTCGTGAGCCTGCGTCTTGCCTGGGTGCACACGCCCGAGTCGTTCCGGGAGCAGCTCGTACCGCTATGGGAAGATCATGCGGCAGGGGCATCGAACCTGTGGGCCTGGCTGGACGCGCGTGATGCGGCGCGTGCGGCGCGTCTCGCTCTGGAAGCCGAGCTGTCAGGGCACGAGCCGTTCTTCATCGCGGCTCGCACCTCCTTTATGAGGGAGCCTTCCGCCGACTTGGTCCGCCGTGTCTACCCCGAATCCACGATCCGGCCGGGCCTCCAGGGTAATGGCTCGCTCATCAGCACGGAGAAGGCCGAGCGGTTACTCGGCTATCGGCCGGTACATCCATGGGAATTGTTCTTGGACAGCGGCACGGAGGAGTCGTAATCATGGCTGCGAGTCAACTGGTTGCGGGTCTGGAGCAACAATACGAGGGGCTATGGGAGCGGCTTGATGAGATCGCGACCGCACCTGCCTTCTTCGCCCTCTTCAAGCTACTCTCGGACAACTATTCGCCGACGCTAACCGTGTCGCGTGTTCAGGGGCCTCTGGTGGCAACCCTCCTAACGGGAAGCACGGAGGGTAACTCCCGGGTTCGGGTCGAGCAGACCTTACGAGATTCCGGTACCATCGGGATCAGGATTGGCGAGGAACCGGCCCCGCTCTGGCTCTCCGCCCATGCGGATATCTGTAGTTACCTGACCGGCACGTGGGATGGTGAGCGCTATCCCCTTATTCCCTTCTGCATGCACCGTGCCCGTCCCGGCAGGCGCCCGGCCATTGCCCTTGATGTCCCGCGAACGGAAGGACCGCTGGAAAGGCTGGCAGAGGGGGAGATGGTAACCGATACGGAAGGCAGGATCTTCTTCGAGTGTGAGCGCTCGGACCTGACACGATGGACGCGGGTGGTGCACCACCTGCCCGCGACCTGGGACAGGGAGAGCGACGAGATTCACGGTTTCATCGACAACCAGGCAGGCTGCGCGGCCCTGCTCCTTGCCGCCCGCGTTCTCGCTCATTTCAATGTGAACGTGTTGCTGCTGTTGAACGACGAGGAGGAAGGGCCGGTGGGTAAGGGGAATCGTGGCTTCTCCAGGGCGATGGGCCGGCTGCTCAACCGCACCCAACTCGATCTGCTGCCGAAACTCGTCGTCATCAGCGACGCGCACCAACAGGAACGTTATCTGGAAGCGGGCGAACCTACCTTCTTTGGGCGGGGAGCACTGTATACCGGCGAGGCAAGCGGCGCGCGTGGCGCGGTCACACCCCCGCACCTTCTCGACTTTACGCGCGAGTTGTCTGCCGCACTCGACGAACGGGGCATCAAGATGACGGAGAATAGCGGGTACGTCAGCCGCAGTGACGATGTTTCCGCTCTGCATTACACCCAGAATATCTCCCTCATCGGCTTCCCCGGCGCCTACTCGCACTTCGATCGGACCCCCGTGTCGCAC
>JALZCF010000651.1 GCA_030863245.1 Chloroflexota bacterium | reverse complement strand
CTCCAGTGCAGCGTGCAGGGCACGGCGCATATTGGGCCACAACTCGGCACGCTCTGCTGCCCTGCGAAGCAATTCGTATCGCTCAAGCGTCGCCCCCTCCTCCCACGCACGCTGCGCAAGTGAGAGCGCCCGCTCGCTCTCTCCCTGCTCTAGTGCACGTGCTGCCAACCATGCCAGTAATGCGCCACGTCCTCGATCCTCATAGCGCAGCCCGGCCTCAGCCACGCGCCATGCGGCATCACGCTCGCCGGATTCCAAGAGGGCAGCCGCCACCTCGCGGTGCGCATTGCTGCTGCGAAGGCCCTGTTGTGCCAGTTGCAGAGCATCTTTTACGTTACCACTCCTAACCAGCTTTTGCGCCGCCAGGGCATCCTCCCCCTCCTCCCAACAAAGGTCGAGAAAGGCATCGATGCGCCCAGCGGCGTCGTAGAAGGCAAGGAGAAAATCAAGTACCCGCTGCCGCCAGAATCCACTGCTGAGACGGTTCCCCTGCACTGGTTTGCGCAGCAGGCTACGCAGCCAACGCTCCACCAGTGCGATATCAGTCGGACGGTAGCAGTGGAAGACAAGGTCCAACAGCCGGTCGGAGATCTCCAACACGTCCGCCTCCTCCCACCAGTGCGTCACTCGCTGCAGCCAGGTTGCCTGCTCATCAGGTCCCCAATCCGCGTCGAGAGTGGAGGCCTCTAGGAGGTCGAGGGTCTCGAAGAGAAGACGCCTAAGGACACGGGGGCGTTTAGGCATCGAAAGAAGCGTATCCGTTAGTAGCGTCGCGAGCCGGGCGGCATTGGCAGCATCCTCCACGCGTAGGTAGCCTGCTGCAGTCTCCAGAATGCTCACGAAGAGTTGCTCCTGCTTCTCCTCGTTTTCTGTGTAACGTTGCAACGCGTAACGGAGCTGCTCCTCGTAGGGCGCGAGGTTCAGCAGGCGCCCGAGTGGCTTTTTGGGTTCCGGCTCGATGCGTAAGAGCCGTTGAAGAGTAGTCGTGTTGCGTAGCGTCTCACGAATGAGTGCGAGCTGGTGGGTGCGCCCCTCCCCCGCCAGTTGCTCATCCAGGGATGCTTCCACTTCGAAGCTTTCCGGCCTTGTCGACCACTGTAACAGTAAAGCCGCGTTGTGCTTACAAGGGCCACCATAGATCTCGAAGTAGGGGCAGGTGCAATGCCACCGCCACTGCTGCTTTCCCGGGAGAGGGGGCTCAATCGAGATCGCGTAGGGTTCCGGTGCGGAGCCTTCTATAGTACCGAGCAGCAATCTTCCTCGCCGCGTCGGCGCTCCTACCGCCTCCTGCGCGAATAATCGCTCTCCACGCTCCCATAGCGCCTCATCGCGCACCAAGTCGCGCGCATTGTCGGAAGTGATGGAGGGAGGGGTAGTGGGGCTCATAAGAACGGGTTGCCAGGCAACATCATCCTACAAGCGCGCCGACTACGAGTTGACGAACGAGGTCTAGGACCAAGAGGGCAATAATCGGACTGAAGTCGATGTTTGCGATGGGAGGGATCAGTCGTCGGAAAGGCTCCAGAAACACATCAGTTGTATCGATCAGGAAGCGCACAATAGGGTTATACGGATCGATGCGCACCCCTATCATCGGTAGCCAGGACATTAGTATCCTGGCAAGAACCAGGAAGTAGATAGCCGTAAAGATGAGATTAATTAATTCCGCTAGCACCATTTTCTATTCCTTGTATCAGTACTCTCTAGGGCCAAAGAGGGCAGTACCGACGCGGATATGCGTAGCACCCTCTTCAATCGCCACCTCGAAATCGTTCGTCATACCCATCGAGAGGATCTCCCATAAATGGCCCGGGAAGCGAGCAGTGAGTTCCCGTTGCAGATCATGGACAGCCCTGAAGGCAGGTCGCATTCGCTCTGGTTCATCATAGAAGGGAGCCATGGTCATGAGGCCATGCAAGCGGATAGCAGGCAGTGCCAGGATCGTTTCTACTTCGCTGAAGAAACGCTCTCGCCCCTCGGGATGATACACTTCCCAGCCACCCTTACTCTCTTCTCCACTTGTGTTGACCTGTAACAGACCGTTGGAGACGATAGCTGCGGCATCGCCCCGTTTAGACAGCTCCTGTGCTAGCGATAGCCGGTCCACCGAGTGGATCAATGCGCTCTGCCCGATCAGCTTTTTCACCTTTCGACGCTGGATGCGACCAACAAAGTGCCACCGTGCGTCTGACAGATCGAGCACTTCTTGCTTCTCAAGCAACTCGGAAACACGATTCTCGCCAAAATCACGCAATCCCGCCTCGTAGGCCCCTTGGATCACCTCCGGTGGGTGGGACTTAGTAACTGATACGAGTCTTACCTCCTCTGGGTTGCGTCCAGCACGCGCTGCTGCCGAGGCGATTCGCTCTTGGAGCCTTTCGAACCGGGCTTCAAAGTCACTTGGAAGCATAGGCGGATTGTAGCGCAGGCAAAGCGATGTCGCAACAGGAATTATGGGGTCGAACCTAGCGAAATGAAGATGGAGCTAGAGGCTGTTGCATGTTGCATGTTATATGGAGAAGGTATAAATTCTTGTTGTCCTAGGAACGCAGCGCTGCAACGAGTGCGAAGCGTCCGGTGGTTGGGGGCTCAGCGCGGTGGGAGTAAAAGAGATCGGTGCGGCAGGCAGTACAAAGGTTTGAATGCTCTATATGGACGACACCAGCTCGTCGCAGGATACTTTCGTTGGCAGCGGCAAGGTCGAGCATCTCTCGACCTCGCGGTCCCACATAGACCCACTGCTCGCCCCCGGGCCACATCGCGGCGCACGCGGCAACCTCCGGCCCAACCTCGTAGCAGCAGTGGCCGATAGCGGGGCCAAGAGCGACCCGAAGGTCGCGCGCACGGCTACTCTCCACCTCCATTGCCTGCACAAGACTCAGAGCGATGCCATCCAGTGTGCCACGCCAGCCCGCGTGTGCGACACCTAACACATGACGGACTGGATCGTAGGCAAGGATCGTCTGGCAGTCTGCCGAGGTCATCACGAAAGAGAGGTAAGGGGTACGCGTTACAGCCGCATCCGCGAGGGGTGCGTCCATTCCTAGATGACGCTCATCCGCATGCCACGTGCGTGAGGTATGCATCAGATGCCGGTCCATCATGCGTGCTGGGTCCAAACCCAGCGCCTCATGCGCCAGAACGTGATTTTGCCGTACGTTCTCATGGCTGTCACCTACGGTGATGGAAAAGTTCAATCCAGCCCATGGCTCTAGGCTGACACCACCATGCCGAGTGAAGACACCATGCACGACGCGCTCGACCGGAATGCTTTCAAATTGTAGGAAGGGAATGCCATTAGAGGCGATTTCGTATCTCATCAACCTTAACCATAGAATGACTCATCGCGAACGGGCACCGCAACGGGACCCGGTACTTTATACAATGGGCGAGCAGCATTATAATCAAGTCACCATGGATTTCGAACTCCAACATCTCATCGCTTGTCTCCAGTCCCTAGTTTCTCGCTTCAAGAATGGCTAACCGCTGCTTTCTTCTCATTGGCGCACTTCTGCTCCTGTCATCCTTGGTGAGTTGCCGTGGAGAGATACGTAACCCAGCGGCACTAACACCGATGCCTAGCCCGAAAGCGATAGCTCCCCCGACGAGCACCATCCTGCCTTCCCCCACTATTCCGCCGACGGCAACGCCCATCATCGTGAACCACACGGTGCAAGAAGGCGATACTCTCTATGGCATTGCAATTTTGTATGGCACGACAGTCGAGGCGATTCGGCAGGCGAACGGGCTAGAGGAGGGGGCGATCTTGCAGGTGGGGCAGGTATTGAAGATTCCGCAGTGAGGCGTGATTGTGAGAGGTGAACCGCGATTCTCGGGCGTACCCCTTGCGGTTCACCTTTCATGCACGCCTTCCTAGTCCTGCAACTTCTTCACTTCTTCAGTTAGAACCGGCACGACATCAAAGAGATCGGCGACGATGCCGTAATCGGCGATGCGGAAGATAGGGGCGTCGGGATCCTTGTTGATCGCGACAATCGTATTGCTGGTGCGCATCCCAGAGATATGCTGGATCGCGCCACTGACGCCGATAGCCACGTAAAGCTGGGGCGAGACAGTCTTTCCCGTCTGTCCAACTTGCTCTTCATACGGGCGCCAATCGGCGTCCACCACCGCACGGGTCGTGCCGATGGCAGCATCCATCGCGTCAGCCAATTCCTCAAGCAGATCAAAATTCTCCGGGCCTTGGAAACCACGCCCGCCACTGACGACCCGCGCAGCCTCGGTCAGATCTGGCCGGTCGCCGCCCTTCTCCTGGACTGAGAGAATCTCGGTTCGTGGTTCTGGCAGGTCATCAAGCTCGACCTCCTCGACATCGGCTTCCTCATCCCCTTCTGGCACGGCGGCAGCCCACGTGTTCGGTCGCACTGTGACGAGCACGGGCGGCCGGTTTACCTTGACCGTCGCGATGATCTGTGCGGAGTAGATGGGGCGCGTGATGAGTAATTCCCCATCCTTGACCGTCAGTCCCGTTATGTCACTCGCCAGCCCGGCACCAAGCTTGCCTGAGATGCGCGGCGCCAGGTCGCGCCCGATGGGCGTCATGCCGAAGAGCACGACCTCGGGCTCCTCCTCCTCGATCAACTGCTGAAGGGCGGCCGCGTAGGGCTCCACATCGTAGGACGCGAGCGCTTCGTGCTCGAGCAGGAAGAGCACCTCCGCGCCATGTGCTCCCATATCCGTTGCCAGTTCGTCGCCGTCAAGCCCCTCACCGAGCACGGCGACGCCTAGCTCGTAATCCAACTCCTCCGCCACCTCCCGGGCAGCAGATAACAATTCATAGGTGATTTTCTTTGGTTTGCCCTCTTGCAGTTCGGCAACTACTATTACTAGATCGGCCATGTGAATTTCCTCTTGCTTAGACGAGAACGTTGTATCTTTAAGATATCGATCTGCATGTGACGTCGTGCGTGGTGCGTAGTGCGTGAACTACAAGAGAGGTGGGTGAGTGTGGCAACCACAATGGTAGTTCACGTAATACGTTACACACTCTATAGTACTTTGGCTTCCTCATGGAGGAGTCGAACCAGCTCCCGTGCCGCTTCCGTGGGCTCGCCCTCAATAATGCGACCGGCAGCACGAGCTGGCGGCCTCTTGACTCGAACCCTTTCGAGAAGGGGTTCAAGCTCATCTACGTCAATATCGAGATCGTCAGCGGACCAGACCGTCATTGGCTTCTTCTTGGCGCCCATGATGCCTCGGAGTGAGGGATAACGAGGCTCGTTTGGTCCCTGCGTCTCAGTTAGCACGCATGGCGTCTCGATCTTTACCCTCTTGTAGCCACCCTCCGCCTCGGCAGAGACGACGAGGTGTCCACCCCCCACTTCCTCAACTGTGATGACGTTGGTTACCTGAGGCAGATCGAGAAATTCGGCGAGAAGGATGGCGGTTTGACCCAGATCGTCGTCTACGCCTTTCATGCCCGCCCAGATAAAATCGTAGTGCCCTATCTTCTGGATAGCAGCTGCCAATACGCGGGCGCGACCGAGTGGATCGAGGTCCTCGAAGGCCTCGTCCTGCAAATGGTACGCCTCGTCCGCCCCCATCGCCAGTGCCTTGCGGATGGTCTCCTGTGCCTCCTCAGGACCGATGGTCACGATGGTAATCTTGCCCTGACCTTCCGCTTCGATCAGGCGAAGCGCCTCCTCAATGGCATATTCATCGTAAGGATTGATCACCCAGCTCTTCAAACTACTCGTATCAATTTGCCCGTCTGTCACTCCAACTTTGGTTTCAGTATCAGGCACCCGCTTCATTGGGATAACGATGTTCATGGTATCTCCTTCCGATTTTTCCGATTTTTCTCGTTTTGCGCTCGTGGCCGCATGAATCACACTTCTTTTGTGAACAGAAATTCATAGTGGAGATTGTATCAGGCTCAGGAGGAAGCAGCAAGAACCAAACGTACGTTTGGTTGATGAGGTTTCCTGAAGCCTTGCGCTTCCACTCGGCACGTATTATGCTAGTCTTAAAGGAGTCCTAGTAGGCAAAGTGCAATGCCTCAAAGAGGAGGAAGTATGTCAGCGGGGCAGAACAACCCTTGGCACATGGCGCTCGAACAATTCGATAATGCGGTAGACTACCTGGATCTGAGTCCGGGCATCGTCGATTTCATGAGGATGCCGCAACGTGAACTAACGGTGAATTTCCCCGTTAAGATGGACAATGGCAGCGTCCGTGTCGTTACCGGGCATCGGGTCCACCATAATACGGTGCGTGGCCCGACGAAGGGAGGGATTCGCTATCATCAGGACGTGACGCTTGACGAGGTGCGGGCGCTGGCCATGTGGATGACGTGGAAGTGTGCATTGGTCAATATCCCCTACGGTGGGGCGAAGGGCGGCGTTGTGATTGACCCGCGCGAGTTTAGTTTGAACGAGCTTGAAAATCTCACCCGCCGCTTCACCAGCGAGATCTCGATCCTCATCGGCCCCGATAGCGACATCCCTGCGCCTGACATGGGCACCAATCCCCAGATCATGGCATGGCTGATGGATACCTTCTCCATGCACGCCGGTTTTACGGTGAACGCTGTTGTCACGGGGAAGCCAGTAGAGATCGGTGGCTCGTTGGGCCGTGCGGACGCCACAGGCGTGGGCGTGATGTTCTCTTCCCGGCAGGCCATGAGGAAATTAGGGATGCCCGTTGAGGGGAGTCGCGTGGTGGTGCAGGGCTTCGGTAACGTGGGCTCTGTTTCCGCTCGGGCCATGGATGAGCTTGGCGCGAGAGTGGTTGCGGTGAGCGACGTGTATGGTGGCATCTACAACCCGGAAGGGCTCAACATTCCTGAACTCATCCAGCACGTAGACGAGACAGGCAAAGTTGTCGACTATTCCTATGGTGAGCGTATCACTAACGAGGAGTTGTTCGAGGTCGACTGCGACGTACTTATTCCCGCGGCGTTGGAGAATCAGATTCATGCCGGCAATGCCGACGATATCACTGCCGCGCTCATCGTGGAGGGTGCCAACGGCCCAACAACCATTGAAGCGGATCGCATCCTCCGCCAGAAGGGCGTCACCATCGTTCCCGATATCCTTGCCAATGCGGGGGGTGTGACCGTCTCCTACTTCGAGTGGGTGCAGGGGCTACAGAGCTTCTTCTGGAGTGAGCGAGAGATTTTCGAGCGGCTGGAGCGTATCATGACCACTGCCTTTGAGGATTGTTGGTCCATGGCAGAGCGCAAGGATGTGGACATGCGTACCGCCGCCTCCATTCTCGCCATCGCCCGTGTCGCTGAGGCAACGGAACTACGGGGGATCTATCCATGAATACATCCCTCACGACTGCTGATGGCCAGACCGTCGAGAACCCAACGCAGGACGACCTTGCGCGCGCCTTGGATGCATTGTTGGAGAGCGAGGACGAGTCTGCTGACCTGTGGCTGGAGGATGACGCTGGCTGGGCACTCTCCGTCGTTCCGACCGGCGACGTCTTCTTTGAGAACCTCGAAGAGGAGGGGTATCAGACGCTCGGTCCCCTGTCGCGCGACTACATCCTGCGCCTGCTTCACCTGCTCTCTACGGGCAAGATTGACGAGCTTCGTGCGGAACCATGGGAGGAAGGGGAGTAACTATATGCC